>NZ_JBHYVA010000643.1:0-4854 GCF_042750055.1 Streptomyces sp. NPDC059456 | reverse complement strand
GATACACCCCCCCCCCTCCACCAGGATGGTGGAGGGGCTGCGGAGAACACGTACAGCTGCCGTTTACTTCTTGTTACGGCGCTGGACGCGGGTGCGCTTGAGCAGCTTGCGGTGCTTCTTCTTGGCCATCCGCTTGCGCCGCTTCTTGATAACAGAGCCCACGACTACCCTCGCTCACTTCTTCTTCACTGGTGCGGGGCGTCTGGGCCCACACGACCTACGTCGGCCTAGCCTACCCGCCCGAGCTCCGAGCTTGTAATCCGAGGGACACCGCGGGTCAATCTCAGGCCGTCTCCACCCCCACATAGGAGTCTCGGAGGTACTCGTGAACCGCGTTCTCGGGGACCCGGAAGGACCGGCCCACCCGGATTGCGGGCAGATGGCCGTTGTGCACCAGGCGGTACACGGTCATCTTCGACACTCGCATCACCGAGGCGACCTCCGCCACGGTCAGGAACGCAACCTCGATAAGAGGCCTCTCGCCAGCAGCCATGACACACCTTGACCTTCCGCGCATGACGGGCACCGGCTTCCCCTCCGGTTACTCCTCGTCGTCGCACGCTCACTCCCCAGAGTAGGGGCGTGTGATACGAGTGGGGAAGAGGAGCTACGGCCACTCCTGCGCACCCGGCAGACTCGCCCGATCGAGTACATACCTAATGAGCGGTCTGTAGTAGTCCGCGTGCACCGCGTCATCAAGCGGAACGGCCACCGCCACGCGCCCCTCCGCCTCGCCGACGAACAGCGCCGGGTCATCCGTATCCGCCAGCCCGATCGCCTCCACACCGAGCTGACCTGCACCGCAGACCCATCCGTGATCCCCCACCACCAGCCCCGGCAACGGCCCGCCGGCCTCCGCGAGCGCCCCGAGCGCGATCCGAACCGGCAGGGGTGAATGGGTGTGCGCGCCGGTGGCACTCCCGGGTGGCCGCGCGCCGGGTTCCCGCACCAACGCGACTCCCCGTACGTAATCGATGCTGTGCCTGCGTACGCCGAACCGGGTCGCCATGTCGACACCGGCCCCCTGCGCCGGGGTGAGCACAACACATCCCGCCGCCGACAAGGCCCGCGCCAAACTGGCGTAGAACCCCAGGAGACGGTGCGGATGCCCCGTCCCGAACAACACGGGCGACCGCGCCCCGGCCGCCTCCCGCAGCCGCTCCGCGAACGCCTCCAGACCCGCCAGCGTCAGCTCCGGATCGATCACGTCCGGCCCGCTGACGTGCGCCGGATCCGCCGAGACCCCGCACTTGGCCGCCATCAGCCCCAGCAGGTCACCCTCGCCCCAGCCCCACTCCGGATCCAGCCCCAGCAGCACCCGCGGATCCCGCGCCGCGAACAACCGGTAGCTGCGCAGGCTCTCCTCCCGCGAAGTGGCAACGGGCCCGGCCAACCGGGCGGCCAGCAGATGCGCACGCAACGCGCCGGTGCTCAACACCCTCCGATGCTGCCGCACCCGACCTGCCGGAGCATCAATTCCGCCGCACGGACCCACAGTTGGCGTAACGATGCTTCACCGCACCCAGGCCTTACGTGAGCAGACCACGCAACGGGAACACCGCCCGCCGGGTCGCCAGAACGGCCTGATCGATCCGGTCCGCCGGGTCGTAACCCGCCTCCCAGTCCCGCCACGCGACCGCCCGCCCGTCGGTCATCCGCGCCGGCGCCGGCTGCCGCGTCCGCGCGTACACCTCGTCCCGCCACGCGTCCGGCACCGGCGACTGCGGATCGACCGGACGGTGCGCCGCGATCCCCACCAGATGCGTCCACGACCGCGGTACGACGTCCACGACCGCGTACCCGCCGCCGCCCAGCGCCAGCCACCTGCCGCCCGCGTACTCGTGCGCCAGCCGGTGACAGGCCTCCTGCACCGCCCGCTGCGCGTCCAGCGACACCGCCAGGTGGGCGAGGGGGTCCTCGACGTGCGTGTCCGCCCCGTGCTGCGTCACCAGCACCTGCGGCCGGAAGTCCGCCAGCAGCTCCGGCACCGTCGCGTGGAACGCCCGCAGCCAGCCGTCGTCCGCGGTCCCGGCCGGCAGCGCCACGTTCACCGCCGAACCCTCCGCGGCCGGCCCGCCCGTCTCCTCCGGCCAGCCCGTCTGCGGGAACAGCGTCCGCGGATGCTCGTGCAGCGAGATCGTCAGCACCCGCGGATCGTCCCAGAACGCCGCCTGGACCCCGTCCCCGTGGTGCACGTCCACATCCACGTACGCGACCCGCTCGGCCCCCAGCTCCAGCAGCCGCGCGATCGCCAGCGCCGCGTCGTTGTACACGCAGAACCCGGCCGCCCCGCCCGGCATCGCATGGTGCAGCCCGCCCGCGAAGTTCACCGCGTGCTCGGCCTCCCCGCGCCACACCGCCTCCGCGGCCGCCACCGACTGCCCCGCGATCAGCGCCGAGGCCTCGTGCATCCCGTGGAACGCCGGATCGTCCATCGTCCCCAGCCCGTACGACCCGTCGGCCACCCCCGGGTCCGCGGACACCTCGCGCACCGCGGCCACGTAGTCCTCCCGGTGGACCAGCCGCAGCGTCGAGTCACCGGCCGCGCGGGCCGCCCGTACCTCCATCTCCCGGTCCAGCCCGAAGGCACGCACCAGCCCCATGGTCAGCGCCAGGCGCACCGGGTCCATCGGATGGCTCGGTCCGAAGTCATACCTCGTTACCGCCTCGTCCCACATCAACAGCCCGGTCACCGGCTCGCCGCTCATGCCCGACACCGTATCGGGCGCCCTCCGCCCCGAACGAACGGGCGTGGAAGAGCGTCACCAGCACCAGCGCCATCGGCACGAGCATCGCGCCCCGGTAGCTCCAGGCGTCCCCGATCCCGCCGACGAGCGGCGATCCGACCAGGAAGCCCACGTAGTTGAAGATGTTCAGCCGCGCGATGGCCGTATCGGAAGATCCGGGGAACAAACGCCCCGCCGCCGCGAACGTCTGCGGCACGATCACGCACAGCCCGACCCCCAGCAGCGTGAATCCGAGCATCCCCGTCCACGCCCCGGGGGCCGCCGCGACCACCGCGAACCCGCCGGCCGCGACCAGCGTCCCCATCCGTACGACGGCCACCGCCCCGAAACGCCGCACCCCCAGGTCCCCGACGGCCCGCCCGATCAGCGTGGTCACCATGTACACGTTGTACGGGACCGTCGCCAGCTGCTCCGAGCTCCCCAGCACGTCCTGGAGGTACTTGGCGCTCCAGTTCGACACCGTCGAGTCCCCGATGTACGCACACGCCATCACCAGGCACAGCGGCAGCAGCAGCCCGAACCCGCCGGCCCCCAGCCCCTTCTCCGCACCCCGGTCCTCGCCCTGGTCCTCGCCGCCCCGCCCGCCGACGTAGAACCGGCTCCCGTGGAACGCGAGCGGCAGCAGCACCACCACCGCCGGCAGGTACGAGGCGAACAGCGACAGGTGCCAGTGCGCCCCGGCCCACGCCGCGGACGCCCCGACGATCCCGCCCAGGCTGTACGCGGCGTGGAAGCCGAGCATGATGCTCCGCCCGTACGCCCGCTGGAGGCTGACCCCGAGCATGTTCATCGACGCGTCGAGCGCGCCGACGGACAGCCCGAACGCCCCCAGCGCCAGCGCCGCGTGCCACATCCGGTCACCGGCCCCGACGCCCAGCAGGGCGAGCAGCACCAGCGGCTGCGCCCACCGCAGCACGGTACGGGGCGGGACCCGCTTCACCAGGTGCTCGGTGGCGACGCTGGACACCCCGGCGAGGATCGGCACGGCGGCGAGGAAGGCGGGCAGCAGCCCGTCGGATATCCCGTACCGGTCCTGGATGGCGGGGATCCGCGTCACGAGCAGGGCGAAGGTCACGCCCTGCACGAAGAAGCTGAACCCCAGGGAGCCCCGGCCCCGGCGCAGCCGTACGTCTTCTGTCATGGCGGCACAGCGTAGGCCCGTGGGCTACCCGTGGGTAGAGAGATCACACGGGGAGTTCCAGAAGCCCCGCCAGCTCCTTCATGTCCCCGAAGAACCCGGTGGCCCCGGCCAGCCGTTCGGCGGGCGTCATCCCGGTGAACCCGTACACGTCCATCCCGGCGGCGACGGCGGCCCGCACCCCGAGCGGGCTGTCCTCGATCACCACGCACCGCGAGGGATCGACGCCCATGCTCCGGGCCGCGTGCAGGAACAGGTCGGGGGCGGGCTTCCCCTTCCCCACGTCCTGGGAACTGAAGATCCACTCCTCCTCGAACCACCCGCCGAGTCCGGCCGCCCGGTGTCCGACCCGGATCCGCTCGTGGCTCCCGGAGGAGGCCAGGCAGTACGGCACCCCGTGCGCGGTGAGCGCGCCGAGGACGTCGACGACGCCGGCGACGGGAACCAGCTCCCGCTCGAACGCCGCGAAGGTCCGCGCGTGCAGCACGGAATCGAACTCGGCGGGAAGCCGCTCGCCGGTCCGCTCGAGGACGAGATCGTGCACCCGGTGCACGGCGGCGCCCATGTAGTCGCGCAGCGAGTCCTGGTACGACGTGGGATGCCCCAGCTCGGTGAGGTACCCGGCGAGGATCGTATTGGCGACCGGCTCACTGTCCACCAGCACGCCGTCGTTGTCGAAGATGACGAGGTCATAGCCCATACCCCCAACCTAAGGGCACTGCCCTACCCACCTGGATACGCCGGCGGGGCACCCCTCAGGAGGCCGCTGGACGCTCGACACGAGCAGCTTGAAGAGCTATCCGGCCGATTGGTGAAGCCGGGCCGCGCCTTCGGGTGCAAGGTCCCGTAAACGCAGAAAAGCCCCGCACCGAACCCCATAAGGGCTGGTGCGGGGCTTTCCCACAATGATTGTTCGGCGGCGTCCTACTCTCCCACAGGGTCCCCCCTGCAGTACCATCGGCGCTGAAA
>NZ_JBHYVA010000642.1:0-4860 GCF_042750055.1 Streptomyces sp. NPDC059456 | reverse complement strand
GGGGGGGGGGGGGGGGGGGGGGGGGCGCCCCCGGGCGGCGGCGGCCGCCGGGCGCCCGCCCCCGGGCGCCCCCCCCGCCGCCCACCGCCGCCGCGAGTCCCGGGACCTCGGCCCGTTCCAGGCCCGACACGGTGATCCGCACGCCCGGCCCCGACTCCACCCGGAACCATCCGCCCGGGGCCACCGCCCAGCCCGCGGACTGGAGCCTCGTCACCGCGCCCGTCTCGTCGGCCACCGGCACCCATACGTTCATCCCGCTGCGGCCGTGCGCCGCCACCCCCCGCTCCCGCAGTGCCGCGACCAGGCCGTCCCGCCGTTCTCCGTAGGAGCGCGCGACCGCCGCACGGTCCACCGCGCCGGAGCTCCACAGCTCGACCGCCGCGTACTGGAGCAGCCGGCTCACCCATCCCGGGCCCAGCCGCTGCCGCCCGCGCACCCGGTCCAGGGTCACGGGGTCGCCGGTCAGCACCGCGAGCCTCAGGTCCGGCCCGTACGCCTTGGCGGTGGACCGCACCAGCGCCCAGTGCCGGGTCACCCCGCCGAGCGGGTGCAGCGGCAGGTCCACGATGCCGTGCCCGTGGTCGTCGTCGACCACCAGCACCTCCGGGTACCGCGCCAGGACGCCGCGCAGCTGCGCCGCCCGGTCGCCGCTCACGGCCGCCCCGGTCGGGTTCTGCGCCCGGGAGGTCACCAGCAGGGCCCGCGCGCCCTCCGCGAGCGCCCGTTCCACCGCCGTGACGACCGGCCCGTCGTCGTCCACCGCGACCGGCACCACCCGCAGCCCCAGCGCCGCGGCGAGGTCCAGCACGCTCCCCCACCCCGGGTCCTCGACCGCCACCGCGTCCCCCGGCCGCAGGTGGGCCACCAGGACCCGCTCGATCCCGTCGAGCGCTCCCGAAGTCACCCCCACCGGCCCGGCGGGAACTCCGTCCGCGTCGAGGTCGGCCCGGGCCAGCCGCTCCAGCTCCGGCACCACCGGGTCGTCCCCGTAGAGCGTCGGCGCCTGTGCGTACCGCCGCGCGGCCTGCGCCAGGGCCCCGTCCAGCGCGGGCAGCAGCCGGACGTCCGGGTTCCCCGACGCGGCGTCACGCGTCCCGGGCGGCACCGCCATCCGCAGTTCGTCGCGCGGCGCGCTCGCCGGCCGGCCGCGCACCCGGCTGCCGCGCCGCCCGTCGGTCTCGATGACCCCGCGCTCGCGCAGCGTCCGGTACGCGGCGGCCACGGTGTTCGGGTTCACCCCGAGCACGCCCGCGAGTTCGCGCATCGGGGGCAGCAGCGCTCCCGGCACGAGTGCGCCCGATCCGACGCCCGCCTCGACACTCGCCGCGATATCCGATGCGCGGCGCCCTGTGATCCGGTATTCTCCTAGCACAAAGCCCATTATGCACTAGTACAACGGAGCGCGCACCATGACCGCCACCACGGACACGCAAGAGATGCCCGGAACGAACGTGCCGGGCGGCGGCTACGAGCCCACGGACCGCACCGTCCCCAGCCGCTCCCGCGAGCGGGCGCGCTACGACCGCGAGACGGTCCACTCGATACTCGACCAGGCCTACGTCTGCCACCTCGGCTTCGTCCGCGACGGCGCCCCGGTGGTGCTGCCGACCCTCTACGGCCGGGTCGGCGAGACGCTGTACGTCCACGGCTCGACGGGTTCGCGCCCACTGCTCGCCGCCGGCCAGGCGGACCCGGGGCTGCCCGTCTGCCTGACCGTGACGCACGTGGACGGCCTGGTGCTGGCCCGGTCGGCCTTCCACCACTCGATCAACTACCGCTCGGTGATCGTGCACGGCACCGCCTACCAGGTGACCGACGAGGCCGAGCGCCGGATGGCCCTCGACGCCCTCGTCGACCACGTGGTCCCGGGCCGCTCGGCGGACTCCCGGCCCGCCAACGCCAAGGAGCTCGCCGCCACCGCGGTGATCCGGCTGGACCTGAACGAGGTGTCGGCGAAGCTCCGTACGGGCGGCCCCAACGACGAGCCCGAGGACATGGGCCTGCCCTACTGGTCCGGCGTGGTCCCGGTCGCTCCGGTGCACGGGGCCCCGGTCCCGGCCGACGACCTGGCCCCGGGGATCGCCGTCCCGGACTACCTCACCGCGCTCTGAGCCTCACGGGACTCACGGGACTCACGGGCGGGCCGGACCGCCGGCCCGCCCGCCGGCCCGTGCGCCTCGGCCACGATCAGCGCACCCACCGCGGTCAGCAGCAGTACGGTGCCCAGCACCACGGCGCCGGTCAGCCGCTCACCGAGCACCAGCACGGCGATCGCCGCGGCGCTGACGGGCTCGATCAGCATGATCACGGACACGGTGGCGGCCCGCACCGCGGCGGCGCCGGTGAAGTACAGCGCGTACGCCAGGGCCGTCGGCACGGTGGCCACGTACACCAGCAGCCAGAGCACCCGCCCGAGCTCGGCGGTGTGCGGCACCAGCCCCTCGGCCGCGGCGAGCGGCAGCAGGCACACCGTGCCCACGGCGACCGACCAGGCGGTGGTGACCAGCGGGTCGCCGCCCGCCCCGCGCCGTCCCAGCCAGCGGGCCCGCAGGGTCATCCCGGCGTATCCGGCGGCCGACAGCAGCGCCCAGCCGACGCCGAGCGGCCGCACGTCGGCGCCCCCGCCGCCCAGGACGAGTACGGCGAGCCCGGCGAGGGCACCCGCGACGGCGGCCACGCCGCCCCGGCCGAGCCGCTCGCCCATCCAGTACCGCGCGCCGAGCGCGATCAGCACGGGCCCGGCGCCGAGGGTGACCACCGTGCCGACAGCGAGGCCGGTCTCGCGCACGGCGCCGAAGTACGCGGCCTGGAAGAGCGTGAACAGGAGGCCGGTCCCGACGAGGGACACCACCGACGGCCGCGCCGCCGCCGCGCGCCGGGGCCTGCGTACGGCGAGCACCCCCAGCAGTACCACCAGCCCGCCGGCGCACCGCCAGAAGGACAGGGCGAGCGGGCCGAGGTCACTGGCCAGGAAGAGGAGGGAGGCGGCCGCCCCGGCAGTGCCCCAGGCGGCTCCGGCGACGACGAGGTACAGCAGACTGCGCCCCGAGGCGGGCGAAAGGTTCGACACGTGTGTGCTCCGCGCATGCGTGAGGGATGAAGGGGAAGGTCATCTCTTCGCGGGCAGCGCGGACCCGCCCGGGAACGGCCCGGGCCGGGTCTTCATGAAAGGGGGCTGCCCGCGGCTACGCGGCCGGCGGCGGAAGCACGGTCGAATGCATGGTCGCCACCCTAGGCCTTGGCCGTCTCGCGGTCCAGAACGGAAGGTTCCGGATCCACCGCGGCCGGCGGGGTCGGCCGCGCGGTCTGCGCGATGAGGGCTCCGCCCAGCACCAGCGCACCGCCGACGATCTGCGGGGTCGAGAGGTACTCGCCCAGCAGGATCCAGGCGAACACCGTGGCCACGACCGCCTCCAGGCAGGCCACGACACCGGCCACCTGCGGCGAGAGCTTGCGCACCGAGACCACGCCGGTGAGGTAGGCGAAGGCGGTCGCGATCAGCACCACCCAGCCGAGCAGCACCCACGCGGGCACCATCAGCTCCCCCATCGCGGCCCGCCCCGCCAGCACCTGCCAGTCGATGTTCCAGGGTCGGGCGATCACGGTCATCACCAGCGCCCCGATGAGCATGCCGTGCGCGATCACGCCGATCGGGTCCGGAACGTCGCCGCCCGCGGCCCCGTCGGTGCCGTGGTCCGCGAACACGAAGTAGAAGGCCTGGCAGCAGGCTGCGGCGAGGCCGAGCAGCACACCGAGGGGGTCCAGGCTCAGCCCGGACCAGATCTCGACCACGCAGGCCAGGCCGACGACGGCGACGGCGGCGCCGGCCGCGGCGGCCCGGGTCACCGGCTTGCGCTGTACGAAGCGGATCCAGCCGAGCAGCAGCGCGGGGCCGAGGTACTCCAGCAGCAGGGCCACGCCGACCGGGATCCGGGACAGGGAGGCGAAGTAGAAGGCCTGCACGCCCGCGACGGCCACGAGGCCGAAGCCGGCGAGCAGCAGGGGTTTGCGCAGCACGAGACCGCGGTGGCGCCAAGCCAGCGGGGAGAGCACGAGGGCTGCCCCGGCCACCCTGAGCCAGACCATGTGCAGCGGGTCCAGACCCGCCTCGATCAGCGGCTTCGCCGCCACCCCCGAACCGCCGAACGCGAACGCCGAGACGAGGGCGAGGCCCAGTCCGGCGTTTTTCCCTGTCGCTTGCATCGGGCCATCATGGCAGGGCCGGTCAGTACCGTCACAGGTGTGACACCTGTTGAGACGGATCCGAGACCCGGCGTGACCGCGCCGACCATTTCTGACAGGTCGTCAGTATTGAATGTTCCGCCCGCCGGGGCTACGTTCCGCCGCACGTACCCGACGAGAAGGGGTGGTCGCATGGCCGAAGTCACCGCGGAATCACGCATCGAGGCGTCCGCCGCGAAGGTCTGGGCCCAGCTGACGGACTGGGCGGCGTACGGCGAGTGGAGCATGACCCACACGAATTTCCCCAAGGGCGGCCCCGAGACCCTCGCGGTCGGGACGACCTTCGAGGAGAACATGAAGATGATGGGCTTCCCGGCCGAGGTGGCCTGGACCATCTCCGAGCTGGAGGACGAGCGCGTCTTCGCGATCACCGGCAAGGGCCCGATGGGCGTGGCCATCCTGACCCGGTACACGCTGATCCCGGACGGCGCCGCCACCACGGTCCGCATCGACGGGGAGTTCAACGGGGCAGCCGTCTCCCTGATGGCGGGCAAGCTCAAGGACTCGGCCACCGCCGCCCTGAACGAGTCGCTGCGCAAGCTCGCCGGGCTGGTCGCCTGACCCCCTCCCCCGGCGGGTACGCGAACACGGCGGCGCGCCCCGCGGGAGGACCCGCGG
>NZ_JBHYVA010000641.1:0-4872 GCF_042750055.1 Streptomyces sp. NPDC059456 | reverse complement strand
TCGTGGGTACCGAGCTCGACCCCGGCCCCGGCGCCGCCCGCGGCGGCCTCCCGCCCCGGGCGCCCCGCGGCGCCCTGGAGGACCTGGCCGCGGCCCACCTCGTCGAGGAGCGGACCGCCGACCGGTACCTGATGCACGATCTGACCCGCCTGTACGCCCGTTCCTTCGCCGACCGGGCCGACACCGCCGGGCTGCGGGAGCTGCTGGTGCACTACCTGTCCGCCGCCCGTGCCGCCACGGCGGCCGCCGAACCGGGCAGCCAGCCCTGCTGCACGCTGCCCGCCGGGGTGGTTCCGCCCTCCGCGCCGCCCGTCTTCGCCGACCGGGCCGAGGCGATGGCCTGGCTGGGCACCGAGCGGGCCAACCTCACCGCAGCGGTCGCCGCAGCGGCCGGCGCCGGGCATCCGGAGCTGGCCTGGCGCATCGCCGTACAGTTGTGGCCGCTCATCGTCCGCCAGGTGCACGACGGTTGGGAACCGACCCTCCGGCACGCGCTGACCGCCGCCGTCGCACTCGACGACCCGGACGCGCAGTCGCGGCTGCGCTCCCTGCTCGGCTGGGTCCTCACGGAGAACGGGCAGCACACCGCGGCACTGGAACACCTGTCGCGGGCGCCGGAGCTGGCGTTGCGGGCGGCGGACCCGCTCGGCCGGGTCATCGCCCTGATCAACTGGGCCGTCGCGCTGGAGCGCTCGGGCGACCTGCCGGGCGCCGGGGAACGGCGCGAACAGGCCGCCCGCATGGCCCAGGACCTCGATCACCCCCACACCGAGGTCCTGGCCCTCTACCACCTGGCCGCGCACTGCCTCACCACCGGACGCCCGGACCGGGCGCTGGCCCACTGCCGCCGGGGCCTCGCCCTCGCCTCCGACGAGCAGTCGGACGAGCGCCGGGCGCTGCTCCTGGACACCTGCGGCAGGGCGCTGCGGGCCCTGGGCCGCGGTGAGGAGGCCCGCCGCTGCCTGAGCCGCGCCGCGGCCCTCGGCGGGCGCCGCGGGCCGGACGGCGGGACCCCGGCGGCATCGGCGGCATCGGCCCGGGAGGAGCGGCGTCAGGCCGAGCGCACCTCGAAGACCACCGAGGCGTTGTCGCCGGACCCGCCGCTGCGCCGGCACGCATAGCCGCTCGGCACGCGGCAGTCGTAGGTGTTGCTGCCGACGTACGGGTTGTTCCAGCGGACCTCCACGGGCCCGTCCCCGGTCGCGTAGGTCGCCTGCCCCTCGGTGCCGGTCATGACGCCGTTCGACTCCGATGCCCATTCGCCCGCGGCGGAGGGGCCGATGAACTCGGGCAGGCGGGAGCTCCAGATCCCGTGACGCAGCGAGGCCTGCTCGAACGGCCAGACCCGGCCGGTCAGGTTGACGAGCGTCACGTGGGTGCTGCGTGCCGCCAAGGCCCCCGGGACGGACTGCTGTTGCGCCGCCGGGGCCGGCCCGGCCCCGGCGTGCGCCGGGCCGGTCGCCACACCGGCCAGGACCACCGCGGCCCCGGCCGTCACCAGGCGCCGCACCGTCTTGTGCCGAAGCCGCTTCACCGTTGCGTGCATGACCATCTCCTCGTCTGCGTCCGATCCGTCTCTCCGACGGCGCGGGCCCGGCCCGGCGCCCGACCGGAACGCTGCCGCACGGGCCTAACGCCCGACGTGACGCAGGCCTAACGCGAGGTGGTCCACACGTCCGGGGCGCGGGACCGAGCCGCCCGCTCCGCGCGCCCGCCGGTCACGGGGTCCCGGTTCCCGTCCCGCCGCGGTCGTCACCGCCGGACTGGCGGATCCGGCTGTTGTCCCGGGCGCTGGCCCACTGGTCGACCGGTCCGGCCGGATTCGCCCCGCCGGCCTGACTGACCTCCGACGTGCCGGACGCCTCGGCGAACTGCGTCACGGGGCGCTCCGACACCGGCGCAGGTGCCGGAGCAGGCGCGGGTGGCCTCGTGGGCGCCGTACCGGCCCACCAGCCCCCGGCCAGCCCGACGGCCGCGGTCATGGCCCCGGCGAACCCGGCGGCGACGGCGACGGCGTCGGAGTCCTTCTCCGGCAGCCAGCCGAAGGGATCCGCCTGGGCCAGCTTGAAACAGACGAAGAACACCACCGCCGACCCGAGGACGACGACAACCCACCGCAACGGACGCGACATTGGCCCCCCACTCATCCCTGTACGAATGAACCCACGAGGTGAACCATCCCCGCATTCCGGCCCGTTCCACCTTCCGACCGACCATCCGCTCATCCCCGCCGACCGCGCAGCCAGGTCCGCAGCCATCGCTGCGCCCCCCGCCCCCAACCCCGCCCCTGCCCCTGCCCCTGCCCCTGCCCTTCCCGTACCGCGGCCAGCAGCCGCAGCGCCTCCCGTTCGCCCGGCGCGTTGCCCCGGCCGCCTTCCACCTCCGCCGCCCTCTGCAGCACCGGCACCGCTTCCTCGGAGCGCTCCAGCCGACCGAGCGTCCGTCCGTACGCGAGCAGCACCGGCCCCAGCATCTCGACGTCACCGGCGAGGTCCAGCAGTTCACGAGAACGCCCCAGCACCACCCGCGCCTCGGCCCACCGGCCCTCGTCGGCCAGCAGCACCCCCAGACCGGCCGTCGCGACGCCCTCGCCGTACCCGTAGCCGACCGTACGGAACCCCTCGACGGCTTCCTCGTACGCCCTCACAGCCTCCTGGACCTTCCCCAACGGCCGCAGCGAGTCAGCGAGATGGTTCCGGGCCATGGCCACCGCGAGCTCGTCGTCGACCGTTCGGGCTGCGGACAGGGCGCGCAAGTGGGTGGTCACCGCCTCCTCGTGACGGCCGGTCTCCGACAGCATCCCGCCGAGAACGTGCAGCACCCGGGACAGGGTGTAGACGTCCTCGCCCCCGTCCAGGATCGACACGGCCCGCCGCACCGCGGAAATCGCCTCGTCCGCCCGGCCCAGCCTCATCAGGGTCTGGCCGTACTCGTCCAGCTGCACCGCCTCGTGCCGCGGGTCCTGCTGCCCCCGGAGCAGGTGCAGGGCCTCCTCGTGCGCGGCGAGGGCCTCGTCCAGCCGGTCGCTCCTGCGCAGGAGACCCGCCATCAGGCCCGAGGCCATGGCCGCGACCCCGGGGTTGGTCCCCTGGCCCCGGGCCGCCTCGACGGCCTCCTGCTGGAACCGCAGGGCCTCGTCCAACTGCCACATCGCCGCATGCGCCTTGCCCGCGTTGCCCAGCAGGAGGATCTCGTTCTCGCGGCGGTCGACGCTCCCGGGCATGCGGCGGGCCGCGGCGAGCCCCAGCTCCGCCAGCTCCAGCGCCTCCTCGAAGCGGTGCTGCCGTTCCAGGTCCGCGCCGAGGTACACGGCGAAGACGACGGCCTGCTCCGGCCGGCCCGCGGTCGCCACCATCCGCGCGACGGCGAGGAGGTTCGGGCCCTCCAGATCGAACATGTGCCGGGCGGCCGCCACGTCGGGGAAGACCTCGTACAACGTGTCCCCGGTCCGTCCCTGCATACGGCTGTCCGCCGCCAGGAGGAGGGCCGCGTGGCACCACACCAACCGCTCCCGGGCCGTGCTCCGACGGTCCGCCTCCGCGTGCAGCTCGCCCAGCTCCGTCGCGTACAGGCGCACCAGATCGTGCATCCGCCACCGGTCCTCGCGCCTGCCGAGCAGGCTGGCCCCGACCAGCCCCGCCAACCACTCCCCCACCGCGTGCCGGTGCTCCGCCGACACCGTCGCCGACGCATCCCCGTCCTGCGCGAGCAGGACCGCGACGGGTTCGGAACAGTCCGGCCCCGGATGTACCGTCAACAGCCGCAGCAGCCACGCCTCGTCCACCGGCAACCGCGCGTACGACAGGTCCAGCGCGGCCCGCACTCCGCGGGGCATCCCGTGCCGGTCGACCGGGCTGAGCGCGTCCAGCCGGGTCCGTACGTCGGCCAGCTGCCCGGCCACGCGGCGCAGCGGTTCCTCGGGGTCGCGGGCGGCGACCGCCGCGATCACCATGAGGGCCAACGGCAGCCGTCCGCAGTGGCCCGCGATCTCCGCCAGCGCGGCCGCCTCGCTCCCGGGCCGCGGGTCCCCGGGCCAGGTCCGCAGCAGGACGTCCGCGACCAGGTCGGCGGCGGCGACGGGCGCCAGCTCGTCCAGGGCCAGGCGGCGCGCCACGAGGCCCTCGTCGTCCCACCGGTCCCGCGAGGTCACGAGCAGGCGGTGCACGTCCCCGCCCGGCGGTACCAAGTCCCGTACCTGCATCGCGTCGCCGGCGTCGTCGGCGACGATCAGCACGCGCCGCCCCTCCGCGGCCCGAGCGGTCAGCATCGACCTGTACAGCGCCAGCCGCCCGTCCGCCGCCGCGGGCATCTCCTCGTCCCCGACGCCCAGCTGCCCGAGCAGTCGTCCGACGGCCTGGTCAGCGCTCAGCGCGGCGCCGGGAACGTACCCCTCCAGCGCCACGAAGAGCACCCCGCCGCGGAACGACCCGGCCGCCCGCCCGGCCACCGTGACGGCCAGGGCGCTCTTGCCGACCCCGGCCAGCCCCACCACCACGGAGACCGGCGACCCGCCGGGCTCCAGGACCCGGAGCAGCTCCGCGGCCTCCTCCTCCCGCCCGACGAACACGTGCGGCGGCGCGGGCAGGCTCCACAACGCGTCGCGGGCCGGGCGCCGTGCCAGGAAATAGGCTCTGGCTATCTGGAGGATGCTGCTGTTCCCCTCGGCGCGCGCCCACTGTTCCGTCACTCCCGGCCCCCCGCTGCCCGCCGCCCGCCAGGTTCCCTGAGGGGACGTCACGATCTCCGGATCCGCTCGCGAACCCGCACCGGACCACCTTCCCCGGTGCCCGCGGCAGCACACGCGGGACGCGACGGGGTGGGGGGGGGGGGGGGGCGCGGGACCCCGGCGCGGGGGGGGGGGGTGGGGGCCGT
>NZ_JBHYVA010000640.1:0-4874 GCF_042750055.1 Streptomyces sp. NPDC059456 | reverse complement strand
CGTGGCCCGCGGGGCGACCCGGGGTGGCGGGCGGGTGGCCGGTGGCCGGTGGCCGGTGGCCGGTGGCCGGTGGCCGGTGGCCGGTGGCCGGTGGCCGGTCTTCCGGGCGGCACTGTCATCTTGGGTGAGGGGCGATGATCGTATCGGTGGTGTCGATGCCGGAAGGCGTCGTCACTCGGACAGCGTTGTCCGAGGTCAGGGAGCGTCTGGCAGCCCCCGACTTCGTGATCGTGGACATCGACCAAGGAGAAGACCCCCCGTCCGACGAGCAACCACTCGCCCGCCTCCTCGGCCTGGATGACAAGACATGGGAGTGGCTCGGCAGACGGAATGAACCCGTGCGGGCCGACTACCACGGAGGAGTGGTCGGATGTGTCGTGCCGGTGATCGACGGCAGTCACGTCAGGCACATCCACGTCCTCGCCAGCGAGTGCCACCTCGTCACGATGCACCACGGGCCCGTGGGACTGGTCGAGACGTTCATCGGGCGGTTGCCGGAGGACGTGCCCGCCAACGGGGCGACGGCGGTCTTCCTCTTTCTGCAGGGTGTGTTGGAAGTCTTCCGCCGGGCGGCAGCGCAGGCACTCCTGGAGGTGGGGGAGGTTGAGGAGGCGATGTTCGAGGGGCGGGCGTCGCAGCACGTCCACCGGCTCGCCCGGCTGCGACGGCGCGCGGCCCAGCTGCACCGTGCCTTCCTTCCCTACTCCGCGATCGCGCAGGAGTTCCTCACCCATCGGCGGATCGCGAACCCTGACCTCTCGGAGGAGCGGCGAGCGCTGAACCGCATGCACGAACGCACCGTGCAGCTGGTGATGATGGAGATCGACTCGCTGCGGGACGAAACCCGGCGGGCCGCCGACACCTACGCCTCCCTCGTCGCCGACCAGCAGAACCTCGTGATCAACAAACTCGCGATCGCCTCGGTCATCTTCTTGCCGCTGTCCTTCCTGACCGGTTTCTTCGGCATGAACTTCAGCTTCCTCAGCAATAGCCTGACCAGCGAGAAGACCTTCCTGTGGCTGGGCATCGGCATGCAAGTGTGCGCCCTGGTCGTCGCCATGTACGTCGTGCTGTACCGCACGCACTGGCGCCAGCTCCGGGACGGCCGGTCCCGCGACGGCGCCGTTCAACCGGCAGACCAACCCTGATCTCGAACGGTTCGCGGGCCTGAGCCGTTCGTACGCCGGCCTCGGCCGGCACGACTCACCCGCGCCCTGCCACCTCCTGCTCACGGCCGCCGGAGCCGGCCGGCGTCGTGCCCGCCCAGTGGCCGACGAGGTCTGCGTAATGAGGGCTGCGTACGAGGAGTTCGGCATGGGTGCCCAAAGCCGTCCGGTCGCCGTCGAGCAGTAGGACCCGGCGGGCCCGGGTGGCCGAGACGAGCCGGTGGGCGATGACGACGAGGGTACCGGGGCGCGCGGCGAAGGCGGCTTCCGCCCGTTCCTCGGCGACCGGGTCCAGGTGGCAGGTCGCCTCGTCGAGGACCACCACGGGGGCGGCACACGCGTGGACCCGGGCCAGGGCGAACAACTGCCTCTCCCCGCTGGAGAGTTCCGTGGCCGGAGAGCGCAGTCGGGCGTCGAGCCCGCCGAGCCGGTCGATCACCCCGGTCAGCCCGACCGCCGCGGCGGAGCGCTGCAGCCGGGCCGGTCCGGCATCGGGAGCCAGATAGGCCAGGTTGGCGGCGACCGTGCCGGGGAATACGTACGCCTCCTGCGGGACGAGGGCGAACAGCCGGCAGCGCAGTGCCTCATCGAGGTCCGTCACCGGGCGGCCGTCGAGGTCCACCGTGCCGGAGGTCGGGGGGATGATCCCGGCGAGCAGCGCCGCGAGGGTGGACTTGCCGATGCCGCTCGGGCCGACGACGGCGAGGTGGTCGCCGAACGGGACGTCCAGGCTGAGCCGGCGCAGCACGGGCTCGGCGTGCGGACCGTAGGCGAAGTCGAGATCCCGCACCGAGAGGTCCGGGGCGGCCCCACGCCACCGGGCTGCCGGCGCCGCCTCCGGCGCTGCGGAGGGCCGGGACACCCCGGAAGGCCGCTCCGCCGCGGCGGCCTGTTGGACAGAGGGTTCCGGCACCGTGGCCGCCTCGGCCAGCCGGTGGAGCACCACGCCCAGCTGGCTCCAGTACCCGGACACCGCGCCCGCCAGCATCTGCAGGGCCGGCAGCAGGTGGGCCGCCACGTAGGTGGCCGCGCCGACCACGGCCCCCGGGCTGACCGACCCGTGCGCCACCAGGCCGGGACCGGCCAGCAGCAGGAGCAGCAAAGGCAGTTGGCCGCCGAGCAGGACCACGGGAACCCGTAGCGAGGCCGCCAGCCCGACGGCGACCTGAGCCTTGGCGGCCCCGGCCACTTCCTGCTCCACGAGCGAAGCGGCGTGCGGCTCGGCCGCCAGCGCCGTGATGTCGCGGGACGCGCCGAGCGCCGCGCCGGCGTGGCCCGCGACCTTCTCCTCGGCGAGGACGAGCAGCCGGCGGCGCGCCGTCAGCCGGCGCATCGACCAGAGGAAGACCGTCAACGCCGGTACCAGAGGCGCCAGTACGAGAGCGGCGAGCAGCGGGTCGAGCGCGGCCAGTCCGATCACGGCTGCGAGCAGCGACACGCTCAGTGGCCGGGCGGTCCGCAGCAGTGTCCCGGTCAGGTTGCGGACGGTGTCCACCTGGCCGTTCAGTTGGGCGACGGCCGCGGAGCCGCCGCCGTGCCCGCCGGTGGTGGCCCGCTCCAGCACTCCGCGCACCACGCGGCGCACCAAGGCGTCCCGCAAGCTCTCGACGACCTCGGACAGGGGGGTGAACAGGGCGCGCTCGGCGGCCGCCCGGGCGAAGAACAACCCGGCCAGCAGGGCGATCCAGGCCAGGCCGACGCCCGTCCGGCCGGCCAGGAACCCGCGGTCGAGGGCGGCCGCGGTCACCCAGCCGGAGGCCAGCGCGGGCGCGGCCTCCAGGGCCGACCAGCCGGCGATCCGGCGCAGCGGCCCCCCGCTGCCGCGCAGCCCGTCGGCGAGCAGCCGCCCTGCGGGGGCGCTGAGGCCGAAGCCGATCCTCATCGGTGGTCGACGCGACACCGCTCCTCCTTCGTCCTCTTCTTCGTGGGATCCCGGTCGGTGAGGGGTCCGGGGGCGCCGGCCGGGCCGAAGACCGCCCGGTACTCGGGGTCCGCCCAGAGCCGGCCGTGCGGGCCGAAGGCCCGGATCCGGCCGCCGTCGAGCCATGCGACGAGGTCGCAGCGGGCGGCGGTGGCGGCGCGGTGGGCCACCACGAGCCTGGTGCGGCCGGCCAGCAGCTCGGTGACGGAGCGGCTGACCTCGGCTTCGGTCGCGGTGTCCAGGCCCGAGGTGGCGTCGTCCAGGACGTGCACCAGCGCCGGTCGGATCAACGCCCGTGCAAGGCCGAGTCGTTGACGTTCGCCTCCGGACATCGGGGTCTCGTCCAGCGGGGTGTCGTAGCCGCCCGGAAGCCGTCGCACGAACCGGTCGGCCTGCGCGGCACGGGCGGCACGGACCACGTCCTCGCGGCTGACTCCGGGGCGGCCGAAGGAGATCGCCTCGTGGACCGTCCGCCCGTACAGTTCCGGTCGTTCGAAGGCGTGCACGACCAGGGTGCGGAGCCGGTCCAGGGGCAGGTCGCGCACCGGGACGCCGCCGACCGAGATCTCTCCCTCGTCGGGGTCGGTGAGCCGGCCGAGCAGGCCGGCCAGCACGCTCTTGCCCGCCCCGGTACGGCCGACCAGGGCGACGGCGGCGCCGGCGGGCAGGTCCAGATCCAGCTGGTCCAGCACGGGTTCGCCGGCGCGGCGGACGGTGACGCCCCGCAGCCGCACGGCGCCGTCCGCGGGCATGGTGCCCGCCGTGCCCCCGACGGGCGGCTCGTGCCGGAACACCGCGTCGAGCCGGCGGGCACCGGCCCGGGCCTGGGCGATCCCGAGCAGGACGTCGATCTGGTCGACCATGCCGGAGGCCAGGGCCAGGTATCCGGAGACGGCCAGCAGGCCTGCCGCGCTGAGCCGGCCGTCCGCCACGGCGAGGCCGGCCACCGCCAGGACGAGCACGTCGGTGAGCGGCAACAGGAGCCCCAGGCGCCATACGACGTCCCGCTCGGTGCGCCACATCGCACGTCCGGCGGCGGAGAGTTCGGGCAGCGGTTCGAGCACGCGGTCGGTTTCCGTGGCGAGGGTGCCCGCGGCCCGGATGGTGCGGACGCCGGTGAGCGCGGCCACCAGTGCGTCGGCGATGCGGGACTGGGCTCCGAGGTAGTTCTCCTGGGCCCGGCCCGCCTCCTTCATGAAGCGCTGGGCGATCAGTACCGTCAACGGCATGGCCAGGGTGAAGGCCAGCCCGGCCTGCCAGTTCGTCCACCACAGGGCGGCCAGGGCCGCCACCGAGCCCAGGAGCGAGATCGCGCTCTCGGCGGCACGGGCGGGCAGGCCCGCGGCCATCGGCGCCGACTGCACGACCTGGGTGACCGCGTCACCCACGGCGTGCGGCGACCGGGGGCCCAGCGAGAGGAGGTGGCGGATCGTCAGCATGCGCAGCCGGTGGGTGGCGGTGGCGCCCGCGGACGCGGCCAGCGGTCCGGCGGCCGCCTCGCAGAGCCCGCCGACGGCCAGTACCACCGCCAGGAGGGCGGCCGGGCCGCGGACGCCGGTGCCGTCGAGCACGGCGCCGACCGCGGTGGCGAGGAGGGCCGGCAGGGCGATGCCGACCGAGATCCGGACCGCCAGGAGGACGGCCAGGGCGACCAGCCGCAGCCGCACGGGTGCCAGGGCGTCGCGGAGCCGGGGGGGGGGGGGGCGGGCGGGGGGGGGGGGGGGCGGGGCGCCGCGCGGGGCGGCGCGGGGCGCGCGGGGGGGGGAGGGCGGGGGGGGCGGGCGGCG
>NZ_JBHYVA010000639.1:0-4884 GCF_042750055.1 Streptomyces sp. NPDC059456 | reverse complement strand
GGCGAGCAGGGACTCGGCGTCGTGCCTGCCGTCGGCGTAGGCGAAGCGGTGGGTCACCGGCGTGACCGTGGCGTTGGCGAGCTGCTCGGGTTCGGCGAACGAGTGCACGGCGACCGGGCCGCGGCGACCGCCGACTCGGCGGCGACCGGCGACTCGGCGGCCGGTCCGCGGCGGTCAACGGGTCGGCGGCGACCGGCGGCTCCGCGGCGGCAGGCGGCTCGGCGGCGACCGGCCGGCGTCAGCGGCGGCAGGCGGCTCGGCCACGGTCAGCGACTCGGCGGCGGGTCCGCGGCGGCGCGTCCGCCGCAGCGAACGGGGCGGCGGCGGTCAGCGGCCGCGGAGGGATTCGATTTCGCGGCGGTCGCGCTTCGTCGGGCGGCCCGTGCCGCGGTCGCGGACGCCGACCACCTCGGCCTCGATGCGCGTCGGCACGGGCGGGCTGTTGTCGACGAAGCATTCCGCGGCCACCGGCGCACCCACCCGCTTCGTCACGGGCTGCTTGACCACGACGATGCGCTCGCGCCCCGCGTGGAACAGCCGTACCTCGTCCCCCGCCCGCACCGGCTGCGCCGGCTTGGCGCGTTCGCCGTTGACCTTCACATGGCCCGCCCGGCAGGCGGTCGCCGCGACCGAGCGGGTCTTCGTCAGGCGGACCGACCAGATCCAGGCGTCCACCCGGGCGGTTCCCGTTCCCGTTGCTTCATCAGCCATGCCAGAACTTTAGCGAGCCGCCCCCGCGGAACCGGAACGCATTTTGGCGGATTTGCCAAGAGGCATCGCATCTGCCATGTGCATCATCCCAAACGAATTGCAAATGCGGGACGCGTGCCCCTACCTTGTCGCTCATGCAGTCCTACACCATCGGACAGGCGGCGCGCCTGCTGGGCGTGAGCCCGGACACCGCCCGCCGCTGGGCCGACGCCGGCCGGGTCGCGACCCATCGCGACGACGCCGGCCGGCGACTGATCGACGGCCGCGACCTGGCCGCATTCTCCGTGGAGATGGGCCAGGGCGCCCACGCCGAGGACGACGAGCCCTACACCTCGGCCCGCAACGCGTTCCCCGGAATCGTCACCGCAGTCAAGCTCGGTGACGTCGCCGCCCAGGTCGAGATCCAGGCAGGTCCGCACCGCCTGGTCTCCCTCCTCACCCGTGAGGCCGTCGAGGAGCTCGGACTGGAGGTCGGCATGCAGGCCACCGCCCGCGTGAAGTCCACCAGCGTGCACATCGACCGCACCTGACCGTCCAGCACCAGCACGCGTCCCCACCCGCTCCGCCCGTCACCGGCGCGGGTCACCACCGCGCGGAACCGGCACCCGGCCGGCCGCCGACCCGACCGAGGAGCACCAGCTCATGTCCCCGATACTGAACCGCCGCAGCGCCGTCTCCGCGGCGCTGACCGCCGCCCTCCTCGTGCCCGCGCTGGCCGCCTGCGGCAGCAGCGACGACAAGGCCTCCGACACCGGGGCTTCGGCTTCCGCCTCAGCCCCTGCCTCCGCCGGGGCCAAGGCCGCGAACCTGACCGTCCTGGCGGCCTCCTCGCTCACCGACGTCTTCAAGACCGCGGGCGCCGCGTACGAGAAGGCGCACCCCGGCACGAAGGTGACCTTCTCCTTCGCCGGCTCCCAGGAGCTCGCCGCCCAGGTGAAGCAGGGCGCCCCGGCCGACGCGCTGGTTACCGCCGACACCAAGACGATGGACGGGCTCAAGGCCGAGACCAACGACCCGTCGATCATCGCCAAGAACCGTCTGGTCATCGCGACCGGCAAGGGCAACCCCTTCAAGGTCGACGAGCTGAAGGACCTGGCCGACAGCAAGATCAAGGTCGTGCTCGCCGCGCCCGAGGTCCCGGTCGGCCGTTACAGCAAGCAGATCCTCGACGCGCAGAAGATCGAGGTGAAGCCGGTCTCCCAGGAGGCCAACGTGCGCGCCGTACTGAGCAAGGTCGAGCTCGGCGAGGCCGACGCCGGCCTCGTCTACAAGACCGACTCCGCGAAGTCCGGTGACAAGGTCGTCAACGTGGACATCCCGGACGACCAGAACGCCGTCGCCTCCTACCCGGCCGCGACCCTGAAGTCGTCCAAGAACGCCGAGGCCGCCGCCGCGTTCGTGGCCTGGCTGAGCAGCCCCGAGGCGCAGAAGATCCTCCAGGACGCGGGCTTCCAGAAGGCGTAACCGGCTGCGCAGCCGGAAAGATCGAGAGGGACTGCCCGGTCCGGGGGGACGGGCGGTCCCTTCGGCATGTCGCCCGCCGGTCCCCCGTGTCCGCGTAGCCGCGTAGCCGCGTAGCCGCGTAGCCGCGTAGCCGCGTAGCCGCGTAGCCGCGTATGCACGTATCCCCGTGTCCGCGTATCCACCCACGCCCCAGCCAGGAACCCACATGAGCAGACCCCGCACCCGGCCCCCCGTGACCCTGGCGCTCCCCGCGCTGCTCGCCGTCGCGTTCCTGCTGCTGCCCCTGATCGGCATCCTCAGCCGCACCCAGTGGAGCGAGCTCGGCGCCCATCTCACCAGCCCGGGTGTGGTCGAGGCGCTGCGCCTGTCCCTCTTCGTTTCGCTGTGGGCCCTCGGCCTCTCGCTGCTCCTGGGCGTGCCGCTGGCCTGGCTGCTGGCCCGGGTCCCGTTCAAGGGGAAGGCGTTCGTCCGCTCGTTGGTGCTGCTGCCGATGGTGCTGCCGCCGACGGTCGGCGGTGTGGCCCTGCTGCTCGGCTTCGGCCGGCGCGGCCTGCTCGGGCCCTGGCTGGAGGGCACGTTCGGGATCACGCTGCCCTTCCACACCTCGGGCGCCGTCGTGGCGGCCACCTTCGTCGCCATGCCCTTCCTCGTCATCAGCCTGGAGGGTGCGCTCGGCGGCCTCAAGCAGAGCTACGAGGAGACCGCCGCCTCCCTCGGGGCCTCGCCGGTGCGGGTGTTCTTCACCGTGACGCTGCCCATGGTGGCGCCCGGGCTGGTCGCGGGCGCGGCGCTGACCTGGGCCCGCGCGCTCGGCGAATTCGGCGCGACCATCACCTTCGCGGGCAACCTGCCCGGGACGACCCAGACCCTGCCGCTCCAGGTCTACCTGCTGCTTCAGGACGCGCCGGAGGCCGCCACCTCGGTCTCCCTGCTGCTGCTCGTGATCGCCATGGCCGTGCTGATCGCCCTGCGCGGCCGCTGGACCGGCACCCCGGTCACGGCCCGGCCCGCCGGGGCACCGCGCACGCCGCAGCAGGCCGAGGCGGCCGCGGCGCCCGCAGGCCCGGCCCCGGCCCCGGACCCGGAGCTCGACCCGGCCCCGGGTCTGCCCGCCGCCCCCCGGGACGGCGGCCACTGGCCCCTGCACGCCGAGGTCACCGGCTTCAACGAGCTCACCCTCGACGCCGACCCCGGCACCACCATCGCCGTCGTCGGCGAGAACGGCGCCGGCAAGACCACCCTGCTGCGCGCCCTCCTGGGCCTCACCCCGCGCGCCCACGCCGAACTCCGGCTCGGCGACACCGATGTCACCGCCCTGCCCCCGCACGAGCGCCAGGTCGCCTGCGTCCCGCAGGACGGCGCCCTCTTCCCGCATCTGACCGCCCTGGCCAACACCGCCTACGGACTGCGCGCCCGCCGGGTGCCGCGCGCCGCGGCCCGCCGCGAGGCGCAGCTGTGGCTGGACCGGCTCGGCGTCGGTCATCTCGCCTCCCGCAAGCCCGCCCAGCTCTCCGGTGGCCAGGCCCAGCGCGTCGCCCTGGCCCGCGCCCTGGCCGCCCGGC
Organism: Streptomyces sp. NPDC059456; assembly: GCF_042750055.1. NCBI lineage: Bacteria > Bacillati > Actinomycetota > Actinomycetes > Kitasatosporales > Streptomycetaceae > Streptomyces > Streptomyces sp. NPDC059456. Next base: position 1,147 of record NZ_JBHYVA010000639.1, on the reverse strand, counting down.
CCCGCCTGCTGCTCCTCGACGAGCCCCTCGCCGCGCTCGACCAGACCACCCGGGCCCGGGTCCGCCACACCCTGCGCACGCACCTGGCCGGCTTCGGCGGTGTCTGCCTCATCGTCACGCACGACCCCGTCGAGGCGGTCTCCCTCGCCGACCGGGTCCTGGTCCTCGCCGACGGGCGCACCCTCCAGGACGCCCCGCCCTCCGAGGTCACCCGCCACCCCCGCTCGCCCTGGGTCGCCCGGATGCGGGGCCGCAACGCCTGGCCCGGCACCGCCTCGGCCGACGGCCTCGTCCTGGCGGGCGGCGGACGGCTGGTGGTGGCGGACGCGCTGCCCGAGGGCGCCCGGGCGCTGGCGATCATCGGCCCGGAGGCGGTGTCGGTCCACCGCGAGCGCCCGGCGGGCAGTCCCCGCAACGTCTGGCAGGGCTCCGTACGGGAGATCACCGCGGTCGGGAGCCGGCTGCGCGTGCTGGTGGCCTCGGGCGAGGCCCCCGACCTGGTCGCGGAGATCACCCCGGAGGCCGCGGCCGAACTCGGCCTGGTCGACGGCTCGAAGGTGTGGACGAGCGTGAAGGCCACCGAGGTCACGCTCGTCCGGCTCTAGGGCTTTCCGGTCGCCGCGCCGGGTGGCCGGACGGTGAGCCAGTCCCCCTCGGCGAAGGCGTCGACGCCGACGACGGTCCGGCCGGTGCGCGGGGCCCCGACGCAGAGGACGCCCTCGGAGCGGCCGGCCGTGAAGGCGGGGGCGCCGAGGGTGATCACGGCAGCCCGTTTCCCGGTGGTGCGCCGGAACCCGGCGAGCAGGTGCGCCGTCAGGGCCGTTTCCTTGCGGTCCACGGTGGTCGGCGCATACGCCTGTACGACGGCCAGCGCGCCCGTGGCCGGCTCCCGGGCGGCGGCCGCCAGAGCCTCGCGCAGGGCCCGCATCCGGTCCAGACCGCCGCCGCCCACCGTGGGCCGGGTGGTGTCGAGCGGCAGGAACCGCACCCCGCGGTGGCCGAAGGCCGGCCCGTCGGCGCCGGTCAGCACGAAGTCGGCGCCCGCGCCGGCGCTCCCCCCGCGGGGCCCGGGGGCGCGGGCGCCGGGGTGCCGCCCGGGCCGCGCCCCCCCCCCCGCCCCCCCCCCCCCCCCCCGGGGCCCGGCGGC
>NZ_JBHYVA010000638.1:0-4887 GCF_042750055.1 Streptomyces sp. NPDC059456 | reverse complement strand
TCGCGCTGGGGGTGCGGGGGGCGGTTTTTTGTATTACCGCCCCCGCCGGGGGGGGCCCCCCCCCGGGCCCGGGCCGCCCGCGCGATGGGCAGGTACCGCACCCGCTCCGGCAGCAGCGGTACGAGGACCCGCACCGCCGTGCTGAACCACCGGAGCCTGCGCTCCTGGGCCGGGCTCCACTCCAGCCCGATGGCGGCGCGGGCGTCGGGCGGCATGTACCCGACGGTGACGAATGCCCGGAAGTGCAGGAACGCGGCCCGCAACACCGGCCAGGCGAGCCGCAGCAGCAGCCGTACCGGCAGGGAGCCGCCCTCGGGCCTCGGCAGCGGCACGTCGGTGGCGACCAGCTCGCGGGCGACCTTGGTCGGCTCGATCTCCTCGGCCAGCATCCGGTGGTAGTAGACCCGGTACTCCTCGATGGTCTGCGGCATGTCACGGTCGTGGAGGCCGAGGATCCTGCCCACCTGGAGCCACTCCCGGTACAGCTGCCGTTCCTGGGCGGGGGTGAACCGGCGCAGCAGGTACCGCCCGGCGTACAGGTAGATCGGGAAGCCGGTGGCGTGCACCCAGGAGTAGCAGGCGGGGTCGAGGGAGTGGTAGCGCCGGCCCCGGGTGTCGATGCCCTGGATCTCCTTGTGCAGGCGGCGCACCCGGCGGCCCTCCTCGGCGGCTTCCTCCCCGCCGTACACCCACAGCTGGACGGAGCGCAGCGAGCGTTCGCCGCGCCCCCAGGGGTCGGTGCGGAAGACGGAGTGCTCGTCGACGCCGGCGCCGATCGCGGGGTGGGCGACCTGCATCGTGAAGGCGGCGGGCAGCATCAGCAGGGCCCGGATGTCGCCGGAGATGGTCCAGAGCACCCCGCCGGGTGCCGGCGGCTCGGGATCGGGGCGGCGTGCGGCCGTCGGTCCGGGTGCGGGATGCCCTGTTTCTCTCATGGTTCCAGTATGCGAGTGCTGAAGGTTCGGGTGCCGGGCGCGGTTCCGGTGGCGGGTGAGGTTCGGGTGGCGGGTGAGGTTCCGGGGGCGAGCGCCAGACGTCCTGCTCCCGGACAGAAAGTCTTGTCACGGGTGTTACCCAGAGGTAACCGCGGCTGCTTGGATGACGGAGTCGATCTCCCCCCGCGGAATGATGGAGACCTCATGCTGCCCACCCAGCTCACCCCCGGCCGCCGCGCCGCCGCCGCGGCCGTTGCCGCGATCGCCGTCGGCGCGCTGACCGCCGGCGCACCGGCCGCATCGGCTGCGGAGAGCACCGCGGCCCCGCGGCTCAGCGTCCTCACGTACAACACGTTCCTGATGAGCAAGAACCTCTACCCCAACTGGGGTCAGGACCACCGGGCTTCGGAGATACCCAAGGCGTCCTTCTTCCAGGGCCACGACGTGGTCGTGCTCCAGGAGGCCTTCGACAACGGCGCCTCGGACGCGCTGAAGTCCAACGCCTCTGCGCAGTACCCGTACCAGACCCCGGTCGTCGGCCGCAGCAAGAGCGGCTGGGACGCCACGGGCGGCTCCTACTCCGCCACCACCCCGGAGGACGGCGGCGTCACGATCCTCAGCAAGTGGCCGGTCCTCCGCAAGGAGCAGGTCGTCTACAAGGACGCCTGCGGCGCCGACTGGTGGTCCAACAAGGGCTTCGCCTACGTCGTGCTCAACGTGAACGGCACCAAGGTCCACGTGGTCGGCACGCACGCCCAGTCCACGGACCCGGGCTGCGGCACGGGCGAGGCGGCGCAGATGCGCTCCCGCCAGTTCAAGACGATCGACGCCTTCCTGGACGGCAAGAACATCCCGGCGGACGAACAGGTCATCGTCGCAGGCGACATGAACGTCGACTCGCGCTCCCCCGAGTTCGCGTCCATGCTCGCCGACGCCGACCTGGCGAACTCCGACTCGCGCACGGGTCACCCGTACTCGTTCGACACCGCGCTGAACTCCATCGCGAACTACCGCTACCCGACCGACCCGCGCGAGGACCTGGACTACGTCCTCTACCGCAAGGGCAACGCCCGCCCGGCAGGCTGGGAGAACACGGTCGTCAAGGAACAGTCGGCCCCCTGGACGGTCTCCAGCTGGGGCACCTCGTACACGTACACCAACCTCTCCGACCACTACCCCCTGATCGGCCGCTAGTCCGCGGCGCCGGGCCGCTCCGGGCGGCCCGGTCCGCTCGACCCGGGTGAGCGTCGCCGGCCGCCGGGACAACGCCGGCCACGTGCACGCTTCCACCGTCCGGAGTCAGTCAAGCTCCGCGAGCATGTCCACCAGGACCCGGCCCTGCCGGGCACCTTGCCGGAGCAACGAGCCGCCCACCTTGTGCAGCTCGCCCCATGCGTGGGGCCGACCGACCTCGGCGGCATCGGTGAGGACGGCGGTCGCCGCCGTCAGGGCCGCCTCGGCCTCTCCCGCACCGGCGTATGCGTGGGCCAGGCACGCCCCGTACCAGGCACGGTCGCGGCGGAAACCCACGGCGAACCCGGCCAGGCCTTCCGTCAGGTTCCGTATCGCGCTGGGCCAGTCCTTCAGGTGCAGGTCGGCCATGCCGCGCTGTGCGGCGAACCAGGGCTCGTCGTAGAAGTACAGCCACGGCGGAACATCGATCGCGTTCGCGATGATCAGCTGCGCCTCGTCGAGACGGCGGTACGCCGAGTCTCCGTCTCCGTCGAGAGCATGGCCACGCCCGGCCATCTGTACGGCCATGGCCCGGGTCGCGTCGCTCGCCCCCTCCGTCGAGGCTGCGGCCTCCCCGAGACGGATGGTGCGCCGGGCCCGGCCCTGGGACCAGGCGAGGTGGGCCTTCATGCTCATGGTGGTGGCGGCCATGTCGGCGTACCCGGATTCAAGTGCCCAGTCATAGGAGCGATCGAACCAGGCGAGTGCCAACGCCGTGTTGTCCTGATCCTGCGCCATCCACGCGAGGAACTGCGCGTACTCCGCCATGACCCGGACGAGCCTGTCGGCGAGTGGGCCGCGCGCTTGCTCATAGAGGCCGGCCACGGCTTCGAACTGCTTGGTCACCACGGTGTTCATGATGCGCGACCCGAGAGTGTCCTCGGCCCGGCGGTGCTCAGCCAGCAGGCGTTCCATCGCAGCGAGCGATGGCGCGTCCAGCCGCATCCCGGACACAGTGACCCGACGCATGCGCTCGGTTTCCGAGTCGTCCACCAGGCCCGGCAGAGCCAGCGACGGGAGCGGCATTTCAGCACCTGCGCAGCCGAGGAGTTCCGCCGGGATGCCGAGGCCGTCGATGATGCGCTGACGGACCTCGACGGATGTCACCGCGCGCCGCCTGTTCTCGATCGCGGAGATGTCCGGCTGTGCCAGCCCGACGAGCGCGCCGAGCTTGCTCTGGCTGCTGCGCGTCGTCTTCCGCCACGTCTTCAGCAGCGTCGGCCAGTCCTCTGCTGCCGCGGCTGCCCGCAGATCCGGGTGCACCCACACGTCCAACTCCGGTTCCATCCTTGAAATATAGGACGGCCCTATAGGGCCCGGAAGTGGATTGGGCCGACCGGTGGCCGACATCGTGTTTCACGGCAGGGGCGTACGCCATCACCTGGGCGCAGTCACCGGGCACCTGCTCTGTTCACCCTCTGCCGACGACAGGGAGCCTTGGCCATGGCCGACACCGCAGGCACGATCGACGAGCTCACCGCGCGGGCCTGGGCTCCTACGACCAGCGGCCCGACGCCGAGGGCCTGGCCCGCCTCGTCGACGGTCTGATCGCCGCAGGGCAGAAGCTCCACGATGAGGTGAGCCGGATCCCGGACGCCCTGCGAAGCCATCGCACGGGGGCCGCCCTGATCGAGTGGACCTACTTCGTCGAGACCGGCCCGCTGCGTGGTCGGGAGCGCGCGATGTGGAACTACGCGCGCGGCCTCGCACGCATCGTTCGGACCCTCACCGCGGCTGTCGGCGCCCAGGGGTCCCGCACACCATCGGAATCTCACACCGAGGAGCATCCCGTGACGACGCCATCACCCGCGTGCAGCACCGGACCCACCCCGCCTCCGCCGCCGTGCGGCTCCGGCCCGGATGCACGGGCGCGGGCCGGATCCCCCCGGAGGCTGCTGTCCGACGCGCAGTTCAACGACGTGCGGGCGACGATCCTGGACAACAACCCCGGCATGGAGCCGGAGATGGCCGGCCGGATCCTCATCGAGGGCTTGAAGTTCGTGAGTGCGGCCGCGCTGTTCCCCACGGTCCGCATCGCTCCCACCCGCGAGGTCGACGAAGGCTGGCACGCGCTCATCCTCCACACGCACCTGTACGCGTCGCTGTGCAGTGGCCTGGGCCGGACCGTGCACCACTACCCGGAGCGTCCCGACGCCTCCCGGCACGACCCGGACGTCCTGACCCGTACGGTCGCGTTGATCGAGCAGGCCGGATACACGCCGGACGCCGAGCTGTGGGCTGGCCCGGAGCACTCGCCGGTCGCCGTGGTCGCTTCCTGCTCGCACACGCCGGTTCCCGGCGGCTGCGGGCCGATCAACCCGGGCAATTGTGCGACGCACGGTGGCGGCGACGGGGAGTAGGTTCGTCCCCCACACCGACGGAAGGGCCAGGACATGACTGCGGACGAGGCGTTCGAGCTGCACGGCGCGATGCGGCGCCATGGGATCCCGGGGTCCGTGACGCCGCCGGGCCCGGGTGACCCCGAGGGTGGGTGGCTCGTGTTCGACGGCGAGGGCCGTGACGCCACGGAGTACGTCCGGTCCCGGGTGGCGGTGGCACGTCTGGCGCGGCCCGTGCGGGGCTTCGTCATCGCGCGTTAGCGCCGGGGCGTACGGCATTTCCCCCGGCCCCCGGGGCGCGGGGGGGGGGGGGGGCGCCGGCCGGGGGTGTGGGTGATGTTGCGGCGCGCGGCGGCGGGGGTGGGCTAAAGTGCTAGAAA
>NZ_JBHYVA010000637.1:0-4890 GCF_042750055.1 Streptomyces sp. NPDC059456 | reverse complement strand
GACAGGTCTTCAGGTACGGGCCCAGCGAGGCCGCCACGGCCGCCGCCTCCGCGTCGCCGACCCGGCGCAGCACCGGAAGCGCGTCCACGAAGCGGCGCGCCCCGTCGGGGCCGGCCTCGGTGGATTTGGCGGCGAACCGCGCCGACGTGTTGCCCCGGGCCTTCTCCGAGACCCGCTCCAGCGTGCCCAGCAGATCGCGGGCGTCGGTGTGCGAGACGAGCTCCTCGTCCGCGATGGCGTTCCAGGCGTCCAGCGCGGGCAGCTTGGCCAGCAGCCGCATGGTCCGGCGGTACGCGCCCACCGCGTCGAGCGCGGCGGCCCGGCAGGTGTCCTCGTCGGCGCCGGCCACCCGCCCGGCCAGGACCAGCGAGGTCGCCAGCCGCTTCACGTCCCACTCCCACGGCCCGAACACGGTCTCGTCGAAGTCGTTCAGGTCGATGACGAGCCGGCCGCGCGCATCGCCGTACAGGCCGAAATTGGCCGCGTGGGCGTCGCCGCAGATCTGTGCGCCGACTCCGGTCACCGGCCCGGCGGACAGGTCGTGCGCCATCAGCCCGGCCGATCCGCGCAGGAACGCGAACGGGTTCGCGGCCATCCGGCCGACCCGTATCGGCGCGAGCTCGGCGACCCGTCCGACGTTGGACTCCTCCACGGCCCGCACCGCGTCCGGCCGCCCGGCCGGGGCCTCGAAGTGCGCGTGCGCCGAGCGCGGCACCCGGCGGCGCAGGGCCTTGCCCGCCTCCTTGGGGGAGCCCGCCACGACCCGCGGCGCATATCCCTCGACGACCGGGATGCGCCCGCCGCCCGCCGGGGCCGCCGCGCCCGTCGTCCCGCCCGTGCCCGCCGCCGGCTCCGCCACCCGCTGCTCCGGTACCGCCACCATGCGCGCCGCCCCCGCCCGTGCCCGTCGGACCGTCCGGTCCGACAACATCATTTCGGGCTGACCGTATCTACAGCCCGGCGTCCCTGGCCAGCAGGGCGGCCTGAACGCGGTTCTCGCAACTCAGCTTCGACAGGATCCGGCTCACGTACGTCTTCACCGTCGCCTCGCTCATGTGCAGCCGCCGGCCCGCGTCCGCGTTGGACAGCCCCTCGCCGAGCAGCGCCAGCACGCCGCGCTCCCGCTCGCTCAGCTCCGCCACCCGCCGCCGCGCCTCCTCGCCGCGTGCCGCGCCCTGCCCCGAGGCCAGCTGGTCGACCACGTGCCGGGTCGCCCCCGGCGACAGGTAGGCGTCCCCGGCTGCGGCCGCCCGCACCGCGCCGATCAGCTCGCCCGGCGCCGAGTCCTTCAGCAGGAACCCCGCACCGCCCGAGCCCAGGGCCCGCAGCACGTTCTCCTTCTCCCCGAACGTGGTCAGGACCAGCGCCCGGACCTCCGGCGCCGCCCGCCCCAGCTCGCCGAGGGCGGTCAGGCCGTCCATCACCGGCATCTGGATGTCCAGCAGCATCACGTCCGGCGCGTGCGCGCGGGCGAGGTCCACGGCCTCGCGGCCGTTCGCCGCCTCCGCGACGACCTCGATGTCCGCGGCCGAGGTCAGGATCATCCTGATCCCGGCCCGGATCAGCGGCTCGTCGTCAGCGATCACCACTCGGATCACCTTGGCTGTCACCCGTGCTCCTACTGCTCGGCCTCGTACGCCTGCTTTTCGACGAGCTTGCCGTCCTTGAAGCAGAACCGGAAAACGGTGTTGGTGGTCAGCCGCGTGTCCTCCGACGACAGCAGCGCCAGACAGCGCGTGCCCTCGGGCCGCTCCGGGCCCTTGCGGTCCAGGCCCGAGGTCATGAAGCTGTCGCCGTCGGGCAGCCGGTTGCGGACCGCCTCCTCCGAATCGCCCACCCGGACCTTGTCGTAGTCCTCCCGGCTGATCATCGCGTTGCCCGCCGAGCCCACCAGCAGGACCATCCCGGCGCCGATCACGATCACCAGCAGCACCACCGCCGCGACGGCGATGCCGCAGCCCATCGCCACGCCCCCGGTCCGGCCCCGGGCCCCCACCGCCAGCTCCCGGTCCAGCGCGGCCCAGTCCATCGCGGGAGCCACCGCGGCTCCGGCCCGCGCCTGTGCCTGCTGCCCGAAGTCGTCGGCTACGTCCTGCGCCCCCGCCGGCTCCGCCCCGTACGGGAGCACGCCGGCCACCCGGAACCCTCCGCCCTCGGTCCCGCCCGCGTGCACCATCCCGCCGACCAGCCGGGCCCGCTCGCGCAGCCCGGTGAGGCCCTGCCCGCCCGACACGACCTCGCCGACGCCCGGGCCGGCCGCCGGACCGTTGGCGATCTCCACCACCAGCGAATCGTCCTCGTAGCGCAGCTCCACGGCGATCGGCGCTCCCGAGGCGTGCTTGTACGCATTGGTCAGCGCCTCCTGCACGATCCGGTACGCCGCGTGGTCGCAGGCCGCGACCAGCGGCCTCGGCCGCCCCGACACGGTCATCCGCACGTCGGTCCCCGCGCTCCGCGCCGCCTCCACGATCCCGGCGATCCCCGCCACCCCGCGCGCCGCCGGCCCGGCCTCCTCCACGGGCACCGGCGCCTCGACGCCGTCCCGCAGGATGCCGACGACCTCGCGCAGCTCGTGCATCGCCGCGACCGAGGCCTGCCGCAGGACGCCGACCGCGTCGCGCTGGCGGTCGGTGAGCTGCGGGTCGACCTCCAGGGCTCCGGTGTGCACGGCGATCAGCGCCAGCTGGTGCCCCAGGCTGTCGTGCATGTCCTGGGCGATCCGCTGGCGTTCCCGCAGCCGGGCCTGCCCGGCGACCATCGCGCTCTCCCGCATCAGCTGGGCGTTGCGCTCCTGGAGGGCCTGGAGCAGGGTCCGGCGCTGTGACCAGTAGCGGCTGGCCAGACCCGGCATCACCGTCATCGCGAGGAACATCAGCGTGGAGAACAGGATCACCAGCACGGGCGGCTGGTCGGACCACGCCTGCAGCACGGAGAAGCCGACCGAGGCGAGGAAGGCCAGGACGAACGCGGTCAGCGCCCGGCCCACCCCGACGATCCGGCGCCCCGCGGACCAGCCCAGCAGGATCATGGTCAGGCCCGCGCCGGGCAGGAACGGGGACACCGCCGCCGCCGTGATCAGGGTCGTCGCCGGCAGCCGCCGCCGCAGCAACGTGAGCAGCACCACAGCCACGACGCTGCCGGCCATCCGCTGCACGCTGCCGTTGTCGAGCTCCTCGACCCCCAGCCCGACCAGTGCGAGCACCGCGGCGAGCACCAGGTCCCCCGCGAGCGCCCGCCGGGTCCACGGCTCGGGACCCTTCAGCCAGTCCCAGCCCGCCCTCATCCTCGCCGTCGCATCCACGGGACCGACCCTAGACACGGCCGCCGCCGGCGGGCCGCCCTCTTTCGTCGCGCCCCCGCCGACGAAAGTCGCCCCCGCCCGCCCGGGACCTGCCGTTCGGGACCAGAACGCGCGGGCGGCAACGGCGGGTTCCCCGATGGCCGGATCCGGCGGTCCCCCAACTGATCCCACGTTCGGGACCGTTGACGCTTCGGGGCGGAGACCCGACCGCTCCGGGACCCGGGAAACACGAAACGGCCGCCACCGCTTTCGCAGTGACGACCGTCTCGTCGATGTGGGCGAGGGGGGATTTGAACCCCCACGTCCCGAAGGACACTGGCACCTGAAGCCAGCGCGTCTGCCGTTCCGCCACTCGCCCGAGCAGCGCCCCAGTGGATCTTCCCTTTCGGGCCGTTCCCCTGGCGACGTCGAAACATTAGCACGTCGGACGGGGTGGATTCACATCGCTTTCCCCGCACCCCCGAACCCGGCTCACAACGCCCCTCCCGCAGTGCACTCCCGGTGCGGGACACTGTCCTCTGAGCGCCCCTACGATCCCTTGTGAGTACCAACACTCATGCGCATGGGACCCAGGGGGAACCAGCCGAATCCGCCACGCGTGGATACGATCAGTAAGCAGTACAGGGCGACAACGACGGAGGAGGTGCCCCATGGGAGTCCTGAAGCGGTTCGAGCAGCGACTCGAAGGTCTGGTGAACGGCACCTTCGCCAAGGTGTTCAAGTCCGAGGTCCAGCCCGTCGAGATCGCCGGCGCCCTCCAGCGCGAGTGCGACAACAACGCGACGATCTGGAACCGCGAGCGGACCGTCGTCCCGAACGACTTCATCGTCGAGCTCAGCGCCGGCGACTACGAGCGCCTGAGCCCCTACTCCGGGCAGCTCGGCGACGAGCTCGCGGGCCTCGTCCGCGACTACGCCAAGCAGCAGCGCTACAGCTTCATGGGACCGATCAAGGTCCACCTGGAGAAGGCCGACGACCTCGACACCGGGCTCTACCGGGTCCGCAGCCGCACGCTCGCCTCCAGCACCTCCCAGGCGCCGCAGCAGGCTCCCCAGAACCAGCAGGGCGGCTACGGCTACCCCCCGGTCGCCGCACCGCCCATGCCCGCCGCACCGCCCCCGGGCGCCGCCGCGCGCCGGCCGGGCGGCGGCGGACCGGCTCCCGTACCCACCGGGGGCGCCACCCGGCGCCACTGGATCGAGATCAACGGCACCCGCCACCAGATCTCGCGCGCCACGCTCGTACTCGGCCGAAGCACCGAAGCCGACGTGCGGATCGACGACCCCGGCGTATCGCGCCGGCACTGTGAGATCCGGACCGGAACGCCCTCGACGATCCAGGATCTCGGGTCCACCAACGGCATCGTGGTGGACGGGCAGCACACCACCCGCGCTACGCTCCGCGACGGCTCGCGGATCGTCGTGGGCAGCACCACCATCATTTACCGGCAAGCCGAAGGGTGAAGCGGGGGCAATGTCAGAGCTGACCCTGACGGTCATGCGGTTGGGTTTCCTGGCCGTTCTGTGGCTGTTCGTCATCGTGGCCGTCCAGGTCATCCGCAGCGACCTCTTCGGTACGCGCGTCACGCA
>NZ_JBHYVA010000636.1:0-4903 GCF_042750055.1 Streptomyces sp. NPDC059456 | reverse complement strand
CGATCGGCCTGTTCGTGGCGGTCAATTCCATCGGCGGCATGAGCGGCCGCCTCGTCACCGGCTGGGCGGCGCAGGCGTGGGGCTGGTGCGGGGGCGCCGGGACCTGCGGAACCCGATCACGCCGGCCGCGCCGAGCGCGACCGCCCCGGCCACGCCCGCGGCGGCCGGAGCCACCGAGGGGCCTGCGGCCGGCGGGGCCGCATCCGCGTAACCACCCGCCCCGCCCCCCTTCGCGTACGCGGACCCCGGCAGCTTGTCCCCGTACGCCCGCATCACCCGCGTCCGGTACGCGGCGAGGCTGGTGCCCCCCGCGCCGACGGCCCGCTCGGCGTCCTCGTCCAGCGGCAGCACCCGGCTGCCCGCGGCCACGTACCAGGCGTCGATCTGCGGCTCCCGGAACACCGTCCCGCCGGGCAGTTTCACGGCGCCGAGCTGCGCGTAGCGGAATTCGTCGTCGCCGGTGGCGATGTTCACCACCTGCCATCCCGCCTCGGTCCTGGCCGTCCACAGCGCGGCCTGCTGCCCGTCCGAGGCGACCGCCTTGCTGGCGAGGAACTCCAGCCGGGCCACGGGCGCGCCGGCCCTGCCGGCCACGAAGTCCGGGGAGAGGTGGTTGACGGGAATCGGCTCGCCCTCGATCCGCGGTCGTACCGCGTCCGGCGCGATCTTGCCCTCGCGGGCGAAGAAGCGGGAGAGCGTGGCGAGGGTGCCGGGTGCGGCGGCGGCCTGCCCGGCCGCGGCCCTGGTTTCGGCGGTGACGGACCGGGGCTGCGGCACGGGGGCCGCCGAGGCCTGCGGGGCCGGTACGGCGACGAGGACGGCGGCGGTCGCGGCGAGGACCGCGGCGGCGGCGCGCTGGGTCATGGCGGTCACGCCCCGATCCGGTAGAGCGAGTGGGTCCAGGAGAAGGTGCCGTTGTCGGCGTACCAGGCGTGGGAGGCCCAGTTGTAGCGGTCGCCGGACGGCCACGGGTCGCCCCAGTAGACCCAGCTGTCGGCGGTGTCGTAGCCGTAGATGACGTGCATGTGCCCGCCGCCGTTGGACCACTGGATCCGGGTTTCGACGGGCCGGTTGGCGTCGATCTCGCTCTGCACGGTGCTGTAGCGCAGCCAACCGGTGACGTACGAGCCGGAGTTGATCCCGGCCCAGGCCAGGGCGGTCTGGACGTTGCCCAGGGTGGCCTGGTTGTTGGGGCAGTCGTAGCCCTGCTGCCGGTTGAAGGCGGCGTTGCAGAACTGGTTCTGGGTGTAGGTGCGGCCGAACCAGGTCGCGATGGTGTTGCCGCTCGCGGCCCAGCACCAGTTGGTCTTCTGCTGGACCTGCATGGTGATGTTCAGCCGCTTGTACGCCAGGGCGGAACCGGCGGCGGAGCCGGTGTCGGCGGCAGCGGCGGTTGCGGTGGTGGGGGCCGGGGTACCGGCGGCGGTGGCGGTACCGGTGGGCAGGACGAAGAGCACGGCGGTGACGGCGGCGGCCAGGGAAAGCCGCCGGTTTCGGTTGCGCATCGCGTTCCTCCCGTGTGGGGATCCCCCCGGTGGGGCCGGGGAGGTGGGGATGGAGGAGCGCGTCCGGACGCTGGTGAGGAGCATCGGGGTGTTGTCGCGACCAGGTCAACAGGCTTCAATACGCCCTGGCATTGCAGTGTGAACGGCGGGACCGCAGTGTGAACGACTGCCGTCCTTTCACCTGGACCTCCGGCGCCACCGGCAGCCCTCCCGCCCCACCGCGCGTGAACGTTCACAGGAGGAGCCGTCATGCGGTCGACCGGACAGAACGCGCAGGGCGGCAGCCGGACCGGCGCGCAGACGAACGCCCGGGAGCTCGGGCACCTGCTCCGCGCCGGCCCCTTCCACCTCGCGCTGCGCGCCGCGCTCACCGCCCGCGGCCTCCCCCTGCACCGGGTCCAGCAGCGGCTCGCGGCCCGTGGCATCAAGCTCGGCGTGACCAGCCTCAGCTACTGGCAGCAGGGGGCCCGGCGGCCGCGCCGCCCCGAGTCCCTGAAGGCCGTACGAGCCCTGGAGCAGATCCTGGAACTGCCCGCGGGGACCCTGCTGCGGCTGCTGGCCGCCCCGGAGGCCGCGGGGACCGGGGCGGTCCGCCCGCCGGCCCGCTCGTACCGGGCCCTGGTCAGCGTCGGCGCGGCCGTGGAGGGCCTGCTGGCCGGCATGGAACTGCCCGCCGACGGCGGCCTGCACACCGTCGGCCACCACGAGCGGGTGCGGATCGGCGCGGGCGGCGAGCTGCTGGGCCGCGAGTCGCAGCACGTCGTACGGGCCCACCGTGACGGCGTCGACCGGTACCTCGCCGTCCACCACGGCGATCCCGGCTGCGACCCGGCCCGGGTCCGCGTCCGGGCGGACGAGAACTGCCGGACCGGCCGCGTCCGCTGGCACCGGGAGGCCGGGGTGCTGGTCGCCGAGCTGCTCTTCGACGCCCGGCTGCGCACCGGGGACACGTACGTCTTCGGCTACGGCTTCGAGGACGGGACCGGCGGCCGCTGCACCGAGTACGTGCGCGGGTTCAGCTACAGCGGCGGGCAGTACGTGCTCCAGGTCCGCTTCGACGAGGCCGCCCTGCCGGTGCGCTGCCGGCGCTTCGGCCGGTCCGGGCCGGGGGCGCCGCGCAGCGGGCTGGCGGACCTGACGCCGAGCGGGCGCCACCGCGCCGTGCACCTGGTGGAGCAGGACGTGCGGCGCGGCCTGCTGGGCATCGACTGGGACTGGGCGTAGCGCCCGCCCGGGACCCGCCCGCCCGCGTGCCGGGTCAACCCGCGTGCCGGGTCAGCCCGCGATGAGCTTGCCGCCCTCGGCCCTGACCGGGACGGCGGGCAGCGGCTCGGCGGCCGGGCCGCGCAGCACCTTGCCGGTCGTCACGTCGAAGCGGCTGCCGTGGCAGGGGCAGTTGCCCTCGCCTTCGTCGATCTTGTCCAGGACGCAGCCGGCGTGCGTGCACTGCGCGCTGAACGCCTTGTACTGGCCCGCCGCCGGGCAGCTGACGACCAGCTTCTGCTCCCGGAACAGCTTGGCCCCGCCGACCGGGATCTCGGACGCGGCGCCGAGCTCGACCGGGGCGGCCGGGACCGCCGGGGAGCCGGAGCCGCTGTTGCCCTCGGTGGAACAGGCCGTGAGCGCCGCTCCGCCTCCGACGGCCCCCGCGAGCGCGGCGGCGCCCTTGAGCACGGTACGGCGGGCGGCGGACTGCGACGCGGACATGCGGTTCTCCTGGCCTGGGGGTTCTGCTGGTACGGGTGGAGCGGCTGGTACGGATGGAGCGGCTCGGACCTGCCGGTCGTACGGGTACGGCCGGCGCCGCCGGGCACCCCGACGATACCGCCGACCTGTTCCGCCGCCCGATGGGATACCTTCCCCCGCGTGATCGTCGTCGGTGGAGAAGCCCTGATCGACCTCGTGCCCGTGGCGCAGCCGCCGGGCGCGCTCCTGCCGCGGCCGGGCGGGGGGCCGTACAACACCGCGCTGGCGCTGGGCCGGCTCGGTGCGCGGGCCGCCTTCTGCTCGCGGGTCTCGGCGGACGGCTTCGGCGAGAGCCTGCTCGCCGGGCTGCGCGCCGCCGGGGTGGACCTCTCGCTGGTCCAGCGCGGTCCGGAGCCCACCACCCTCGCCGTGCCCTCGCTGGCCCCGGACGGCTCGGCCGCGTACGAGTTCTACGTGGAGGGCACGGCCGACCGGCTGTTCACCCTGCCCGAGGCGCTCCCCGCGGGCACCCGGGCCCTGGCGCTCGGCACCTGCTCCCTGGCCCTGGAGCCGGGTGCGAGCGCGTACGAGGCCCTGCTGCGCCGGGAGTCCGGGCGCGGGCTGCTGACGCTGCTGGACCCCAACATCCGCCCGGCGCTGATCGCCGATCCGGCGGCGTACCGGGCCCGGTTCCTGGGCTGGCTGCCGTACGTGTCCGTCCTCAAGCTGTCGGAGGAGGACGCCCGGTGGCTGGGCGGGCGGGTCTCGGACTGGCTGGCCGCGGGGCCGGCGGCGGTGGTGCTCACCCGGGGCGCGCAGGGGCTGGTGGTCCGGACCCGGGAGGGCGACGAGTACACGGCGGCGGCCCGGCCGGTCCGCGTGGCGGACACGATCGGCGCGGGCGACACCGTCAACGCGGCCCTGCTGCACCGCCTGTCGGGTTCTGCGGGTCCGGCCGGCGGCCCGGTGGACTGGCCGGGGGTCCTGGCCTACGCGGCCCACGCGGCCGCGCTGACCTGTACCCGGGCGGGCGCGGAGCCCCCGTACGCGGCGGAGCTCAGCGGATAGCGGCCCACAGGGTCCGGGCCACGGCGGGGGCGAACTCCTCGACCGGCGGGACCACCTCCGGTCCGGAGAAGTGCAGGAAGAAGGCCCGCTGGAAGCAGGCGCCGAGGAGCAGCGCCGCGGCGGCCTCCGGATCGGCGTCGGGGCGCAGCCGTCCCCGTTCGAGCTCGCGGCGCAGCCGGCCGGTGAGCGCGTCGCGTACGACGTGGGGGCCGGTGCCGATCTCCTGGACGCCCTCGCGGTGGCGGGTCAGCAGCGCGGGCTCGGCGAAGAGCGAGGCGGCCATGGGCATGGCGTCGGCGTAGAACAGCGAGGCGTGCCGGGCGATCGCGGCGAGCCCCTCCTCCACGGACCGCTCGGCGTGGTCGCGGGCGAGCTCCCCCATCAGGGGGGCGGCGTTGGGGGTGCGCTCCATGAGGACGCGCACGAAGAGCTCTTCCTTGTTCGCGTAGTGCTTGTAGAGCGCGGCTTCGGAGCAGCCGGCCTCGCGCGCGATCGCCTTGGTGGTGGTGTTGGCGAGGCCGATGGTGCGCATGAGCGTCTCGGCGGCGTCGAGGAGCCGCTCGGGAGTGGGCCGGCTTGACTTCGGGGCCTGGAGCTGTACTTCTTCTACGGCGATCCGGGCGCGCGCAGCGCCTACGTCCTGG
>NZ_JBHYVA010000635.1:1835-4919 GCF_042750055.1 Streptomyces sp. NPDC059456 | reverse complement strand
GCAGGGCCCTCGTCGACCTGGCCAAGGGCATTCTGATCGGACAACTCAGCTGCACCCCCGCCGCGGCGGCGCGGCAGCTGGACGAACTGTCCCGCGAGACCGGGCTGTCCCCGCTCGACCTGGCCGCGGACATCGTCAACCAGGCCGCCCGCGACCACGTCAGCGAGGTCGCCGCCGAGTTCGTCGAACGCACCGGCACGCTCGGCCCCGCCACACCGTCCACGCGGGTGGCGGTACGGCTGCGGACCGCCGAGAGCGGGATGCTCGCCGCCGCCGACGACACCCAGGCGGTCGCCGAATCCCTCCTGACCAACGCCCTCAAACCCCTGGGCGCGATCGCCGTCGCCGTGTGGACCGCGGCGCCCGACGGCTCGCTGGCCCTCGCCGGGTACGCCGGGTTCCCGCCCGGCGAGGCCGCACGCTGGCGCCACGTACCCCCGGGCGTCTCCACCGTCGCCCGCCTCGCGCTGCGCGAGCGCCGGCTGGTCACCCTCGCCCGCCTGGGCCGCGAAGGGCTGCCCTCGATCGCCCACCTGCACTGGCCCGACGGCGGACGGATGGCCGTACCCGCCGGGACGGGCGGCCGCATCCACGGCGTCCTGGAGATCTGCTGGCCGCAGCCCCTGGCACCGCAACCCCCGCAGATCGAGCGCCAGGTCGAGGCCCTCGCCGAACTCTGCGCCCGCACCATGGACACCTCGGCCCCGGCCGATCCCGCCTTCCCCGACGCGGCGCTCCCGGACGTCTCGGAACTGGCCGACCTCGCCGAGGGACTGCACGATCCGGCCGTCATCCTCACCCCGGTGCTCGATCCCGAGGGCCGGCTGGGAGACTTCCGCATCCGTCACGCCAGCAGCCGCTTCGTCGACCCCGCCGGGCGGCAGCGCGCCGACGTGAACGGCGCCCTGCTGCTGGAGGCCTATCCGATGGCCGCCGGCGAGAACGGGCTGTTCGACATCATCGAGCGCGTGCACGCGACCGGCGAACCCTTCAGGGCCGAACGCATGAGCCTGACCGCACTCGTCGACCAGATCCCGCTGACGTCCGTCGCGGACATCAGCGTCAGCCGGCACGGCGCGGCCGTCCTGCTGATCTGGCGGATCGAGGACGAGACGGCGCGACTGGCCGACCTCCTCCAGCACGCCCAGCGCCTGGGCCGGATCGGCGGCTTCGAGGAGAACCTCGTCACCGGCGGGATCACCTGGAACGCGCAGCTGTACGCGCTGCACGGACTCCCGGCCACCGCCCACCCCGTACCGCTGCGGGAACTGCCCGCATACACCCACCCCGACGACTCCGCCGCGCTGGGCCGCTTCCTGCGCGCGGTGCTGCACCACCGCCGGCCCGCATCCGTCGACCTGCGCCTGCGGAGGTCCGACGGGATCACCCGCCACATCCGCGTCGTCGCCGAGCCCGTCCTCGGCGCCGACCGGCGCCTGCACGCCGTCCGCGGCGCCTACCAGGACGTCTCCGCCCAGCACTGGACCGAAGTCGCCCTGGCCGCGACCCGGGACCAGCTCGCCCACACCGCGGCCGAGTCCGCGGAACGCAACCGCCTCACGCTCCAGCTCCAGCACGCCATCATGCCTCCGACCCCGGCGGCCGTCGAAGCCCCGGGCCTGCGCGTCGCCGTCCGCTACCGGCCCGCGGAATCCGAGTCGCTCGTCGGCGGGGACTGGTACGACACCGTGGTCCTGCCCTCCGGGCTGATCATGCTCTCCGTGGGCGACGTCGCCGGACACGGCATCGAGGCCGCCACCGGCATGGTCGTCCTGCGCAACGCCCTGCGCGGCCTCGCCTTCACCGGAGCGGGCCCCGCCCAGCTGCTGTCCTGGCTCAACACGGTCACCCACAACCTGGCGAAGCACGTCACGGCCACCGCCGTGTGCGGGCTCTTCGACCCCCGTACCCGGGTGATGCGCTGGGCGCGCGCCGGCCACCTGCCGCCCGTGCTCGTCCGCGGCGGCGAACCCGAAGCCTTCCCGCTCATCGAGGGACTGCTCCTCGGAGCCCTGCCGGACGTCACGTACATCGAACGGGAGGTCCAGCTGGAGCCCGAAGACACCCTGCTCATGTTCACGGACGGACTGGTGGAGCGGCGGGACTCCTCGGTGGAGGACTCCCTGGGCCACCTCGTGAGCGCGGCGGCCTCCTCGGCCGGGGACCTGGACCGGCAACTGGACCGCCTGCTCGCCCAGAGCCGCTCCGACACGGACGACGACACCTGCGTCATCGGGATCCGGGTCGGCTGACACCGCCTCCCGTCAGAGCCCGGCGACCTTGGCGCTCGCCGAGAGCTCGTAGACCAGGGTGAGCGTACGGCGGCCGCCCGGCGGGAGCGTGACGTCCCAGCGCGCGATGCCCTCGGCGTCGACCGCGTCGGGCACGGGGGAGCAGGCCTCCTTGACCAGGCGCACCTCCACCGCCGAGACCTCCGAGACCGGGATCCGCTCCCGTACGGTGACGACGCGTCCGCCCTGCTCCGCCGGCGCGGAGAACCGGGACAGGTGCAGGCGCACCGTGCGGGTGACCACGGTCCGCTGGGTGATCCCGGCGGTGGTCCGCGACTCCTCGGTCTCCCGGACCACGCTGTGGTCGTCGCAGCTGCCGAAGGCCAGGGCGACCGGGGCGCCGGGGGCGGTGAACTCCAGTGCGCCGCGGCCGCTGAACCCACCGGCACGCACCAGGTCGACGGGACCGGCGAGCAGGGCATGGCCGGACCCGTTGTCGCCCCGCACCACCCGGGTGACCAGCGGGGACAGCTCGGGCGAGCAGGCGTACTCGCTGCTCGCGGGTGTGGTGAACGCGGACAGCGGCACCCGGTGCGCGCGGCCGTCCCCGGGCACGGAGACCGGTGCGGGAGCGTGCAGCACCCGCGCCTCACCCCCGTCGTCCACGCCCGGCAGGCCGAGCACCGGTGCCGGACCGAGGTCGCCGATCGCCTCCTCGCGCAACTCGACGTCGACCGTGCGGCGTTGCGCGGCGGGGGGCGCGACCACCCGCCGCCCGGGCGCGCCCCCCCCCCGCGGCGCGGGGGGCCGCGCCCCCCCGGCCCGGGGGGCGCGGGGGGTGGGATATTAAAAA
>NZ_JBHYVA010000635.1:0-1825 GCF_042750055.1 Streptomyces sp. NPDC059456 | reverse complement strand
TTTTTTTATCCCTCCCCCCCCCCCCCACCCCGCCCCAACGCGCCGGCCGCGGGGGGGGGGGGCGGGGGGGGGCCCCCCCCCCCCCGCCCCCGGCCCCCCCCCCCCCCGCGGCGGCTCGGTGGCCAGCGCCGACCGGGCCGTCGACAGCGTCAGCGCCACGCCGGACCAGTCCTCGCCGGTGCGCTGCCAGACCATCGCGTCGGTCTCCAGCGTCAGCGAGCCGCCGTCGAGCACGGCCCGGTAGGCGGGCCGCCACAGTGCACACGGGGTGAGGTGGCTCAGCCGCAGGCGGACCGGCCCGGCGGCCGCGGCGTCCACGGTCAGCTCGACGTGGCCGACCAGCTCGGCGGGTGCCGTCCCGGAGCGGTTCATGGCCTGTTCGACCGCGCCGAGTTCGGCACCGAGCCCGTCCAACCTGGCCTCGGTGGCGCGCAGTCGTTCACCGAACTCCTCGCGTTCACCGTCCACCCGGTCCAGTTCGCGCGCCCAGCGGGGCCCGTCGCCGTCCCCGGAGCCGGCGCCTTCACGGATCTCCCGCAGCAGATCCGCGGCGAGGCGGCCGAGCACGTCGAGGCGGGCGTGCAGCCGGTCGCGCTGCCGCTCCACGGCGTCCTGCTCGGCCACGAGCTCGTGCAGGCGGCGGCGCAGCGCGGAGTCGTCGGCCGACGGCAGCGGCCCTGCGGGGGCCCAGGTGCGGACCATCCGTACGTCGAGCACGGTCGCCGGGTGGCCGGCGGTCAGCTCGGCATGCAGGGTGCGGTCGACGGCCAGCGCGCTGACCGGTCCGAGACGCAGCCGCTGCACTCCGGCCTCCAGGTCGAGCGTGACGGTGCGCTCGACGTGGGCCCGGTCCTCCAGGCAGGTGACCGCGGTGACGGGGAGGGCGATCGGCGTGGGGGCCGTGGACATGGCTGTGTCAGCTCCTGCGGTTGCCGCCGGCCAGGCCCTTGCCGGCCGGTATGCGGATCTCGTAGCCGCCGTCGAGGGCGGTGGTGGCGCCGGCGGGCAGGTCCACCCGCCAGATGCGGGTGCCCGGTGCGTGGTGCTCGGGCCCCGCGCCCTCCTCGGGGGTCCTCCAGTCGGCCCGCTCCTCGATCCGGACGTCCGGTTCGGTGGTGACGGGCACCCGCTCGCGGATCTCGACCGTGACGGGCCCGCCGAGCCGGTTGGCCAGCTCCACGTGCACGCGGTGGTCGAGCACGGTGGTGTTGCCCCGCAGGCCGGCGGTCGACTCGTGCAGGTTCGTGCGGCGGGTGACCCCGATGCCCTCGGCCGGCCCGAGCCCGACCCGGCGGACGCCGCCGGGGGCGAGCGTGGGCAGGGCGGTGGTCAGCAGGAACTCGCCGTCGACGCCGACCTCCACCGGGCCCGCCAGCAGGGCCTGGTCGGTGGCGTTGGAGAGCACCAGTGTCGCGTACACGGTCTGCTCCACGGAGGGCACGCACAGGTACTCGGTGCGCAGACCGACCGGGATCTCGCCGACGGTGACGGTGTGCCAGGTGCCGTCCGAGGGGATGTCGGCGCGGGCGGCGGCATCGAAGCGGTGGTCGAACGAGCCGGCCGACGTACGGGGGCGCACGGCGTGTCCGGGCAGCGCCAGCGCGGTCACCGACTCGGCGCGGCGGCGGTGTTCGGCCGTGACCGGGTCGAAGGGGGCCTCGGGGAACAGCCGGCCCCGGCGTCCGCCCCGATCGTCGGGCCCGGACAGCACGAGGGCGGCGTAGTCGAGCTCGGCGCCGCTCGGCCGGGGCGGCCCGGCCGGTGCCGCCGCGGGCGCCGGCGGCGGGGGCCCGCCGGGGGCCGCGGGTGCCATCGGGGCGGGGGC
>NZ_JBHYVA010000634.1:0-4920 GCF_042750055.1 Streptomyces sp. NPDC059456 | reverse complement strand
GCGCACTTGAGACACAGCGACAGGGGGGTCACCCGGCGTGCCGGCGCTCTCCGGAAGCGGGGCTCCGTCCCGGAGCCGGGGTACGGGTGCGCCGTCGCCCGGGGCCGGGCCCTCGGATCGGGACTCCCGCGCGTGCGCCCCGGGCGCGCCTGAGCCGGGCCGGGCGGCGGGTTCGTCCCCGGCCCAGAGGTCCTCGTCGGCGGGGGCGGCCGGGGGCCAGAGGTCGTCGGTGGGCGGTTCTTCCGCGTACGACGGGTCGTCGGTGGGCGGTTCTTCCGCGTACGACGGGTCGTCGGTGGGCGGTTCTTCCGCGTACGACGGGTCCTCGCAGTGCGGCGGCCACGCGTAGGGGTCCGCGGCCGGGGCGGACAGGTGGGATTCGACCAGGGCCGCCGCCGCCCGGCGCAGGGCCAGGGAGTCCGGGTCCAGGGGCAGGGGCCAGGACCGGTCCGGGGTGGACTCCGTGGCGAGCGACGGGTTCTCCGTGTCCGGGTCCGGTTCCTGCGCCCAGGCCTCGATCTCGCCGTGGCCCGCCACGCAGTGCTCGTACAGGGAGGTCAGGAAGGCCGAGGGCCCGCGGCGCTTCTTCTGGGTCGGGCCCCACCAGTGCCCGGAGGCCAGCAGCAGCGAGCGGGGCCGGGTGAACGTGACGTAGCCCAGGCGGAGCTCCTCCACCGCCTTGTGCTCCTTCAGGGCGGCCTTGAAGGACTTCAGCCCGGACGAGGTCCACGCCGGATCGCCCGGCAGCGTGGCCGCGTCGCCGCGCAGCGCGTACGGCAGGACCTTGGCGTACGAGGTCCACGGCTCCGGGGCCTTCTCCTTCGGGAACGAGCCCGCGCACAGGTCCGGAACCACCACCACGTCCCACTCCAGCCCCTTGGACTTGTGGGCGGTGAGCACCTTCACCGTGTTCTCCCCGCCGGGCAGGGCGTGGTCCAGGCCCTTCTCGTACTGGACGGCCGTGCGCAGGAACCCGAGGAAGGCGAGCAGGGACGCCTCGCCGTCCAGGGAGGCGAAGCCGGCCGCCACGTCCAGGAAGCCGGACAGCGATTCGCGGCGCCGGGCCGCCAGCGCGTGCGGCGACGCGGACAGTTCGACGTCCAGGCCGGTCACCGCCAGCACCCGGTGCAGTACGTCCATCAGCGGGTCTGCGAGGGAACGCCGCAGGTCGCGCAGCTCCTGGGCGAGGTGCGCGAAGCGGACCCTGGCCGCCGCCGAGAACGGCAGGTCGTCGGCGGGCGCCGCGTGCCCCGATCCGTCCAGGAACGTCTCCAGCGCGTCCGCCAGCGAGACGACCTCCGCCGGGTCCACGCCCTCCACCGCCGCCGCGAGCCGCTCGTCCGGGTCCGCTTCGCCGGGCGCTCGGCCGATCAGCTGCCGGGCCCGGCGGCCCAGCAGGGCCAGGTCACGGGCGCCGATCCGCCAGCGCGGGCCGATCAGGAGCCGGACGAGGGAGGCGTTGGCGCCGGGGTCCTGGAGCACCTCGCACACCGCGACCAGGTCCGCGACCTCGGGCAGGTGCAGCAGGCCCGACAGTCCGACGACCTCGACCGGCACGTCCCGGGCCACCAGGACGGCCTGGATCTGCGCGAAGTCCTGCGCCGACCGGCAGAGCACCGCGATCTCGCGCGGTTCCGTCCCCGTACGGACCAGGTGCGCGACCGAGTCCGCGAGCCATTCCAGCTCCTCGGCGTGCGTGTCCAGCAGGGCGCAGCGGACGGTGCCGGCCTGCTCCTCCCCCGGCGCCGCGCGCAGCGCTTCGACGCCCTCGTGCATGGAGCGCAGCGGCGCGGCCAGCCCGTTGGCCAGGTCGAGGAGGCGGCCGCCGCTGCGCCGGTTCTCGCTGAGGGAGAAGCGGGTGGCGGGGCGGCCGTCGGCGTGCGGGAAGTGCTCGGGGAAGTCGTCCAGGTTGGCCACGGACGCACCGCGCCAGCCGTAGATCGCCTGGCAGGGGTCGCCGACGGCGGTCACGGCGTGCCCGGTGCCGCCGCCGAACAGGCCGGACAGCAGCAGCCGCTGGGCGACGGAGGTGTCCTGGTACTCGTCGAGGAGGACCACCCGGAACTCCTCGCGCAGCAGCGTACCCACCTCGGGCCGGGTGGTGGCGAGTTCCGCGGAGAGGGCTATCTGGTCGCTGAAGTCGAGCAGGTCGCGGGAGCGTTTGGTGGCGCGGTAGCGCTCGGTCAGCTCCAGCAGTTCGAGGCGGCCGCGCACGGCCCCGGGCACCTTGCGCAGGTCGTCGTTGGTGAGCCTGGTCGTGGCGAGGGCGTCGAGGAGCCCGGTGTCGTACGCGCGCAGCTGCGCCGGGGAGACCAGGTGCTCGGAGAGCTCCCCGTCGAGCGCGAGCAGGTCACTGACCAGGTCGGGGACGGATTTGGTGAGCGCCGGGTACGGTCCGGGCGCCTCGCGCAGCACGCGCGCGGCGAGCTGGAAGCGGGTGGCGTCGGCGAGCAGCCGGGCACTGGGCTCCAGACCGATGCGCAGGCCGTGGTCCTTGAGCAGCTGGCCGGCGAAGGCGTGGTACGTGGAGATGCGGGGCTCGCCGCCGGCGGCGAGCGCGTCGGTGGCGAGCGCGTCGGCCGGGGCGGCGCTCCCCCCGGCGACGGCGGGGGACGGGTCCGGGTCGGTGATGCCGGCCCGCGCGAGGGCCTTGCGGACGCGCTCGGCGAGTTCGGCGGCGGCCTTGTTGGTGAAGGTGAGGCCGAGGACCTGCTCGGGCGCGACCGCTCCGGTGCCGACCAGCCAGACCACGCGGGCGGCCATCACCGTGGTCTTGCCGGACCCGGCGCCGGCCACGATGACCTGCGGGGCGGCGGGAGCGGTGATGCAGGCCAGCTGTTCGGGCGTGAAAGGGATGCCGAGGAGCTCCTTGAGCTGCTCGGGGTCGGTGAGGACGGACGGACGCGCGGACACGTGAAGAGGCTAGCCCGAGCCACGGACACTCCCGGCCGCCGTCTCACCCGCCGGGCGTCTGACGCGCAGGCCGTCTCACCCCTCGGGCGCCTCACCCCTCGGGCCGCACCCCTCGGGCCTCACCCGCCGGCCGTCTCGCCCGCCGGTCACTCGACGGTCTGGCGGCCCTCCGGACGGGCGCTGCACGAGCTGCGGAAGGAGCAGTGGTCGCAGTGCCTGCCGGTGGCGGGCGCGAAGCGCTCGTCCAGGACCCGGCCGGCGGCCGTGGCGAGCAGGTCCCCGACCCAGGCGCCGTCGAGGGGCTGCTGCGCCTGGACCTTCGGCACCTCGTCCCCGCCGTCCCGTACGGCGGCGCCCTGGCGCAGCTGCACCAGTTCGGCGCCGCCCGCGTCGGGGCGGACCCCGTCGAAGACCTCGTCGACGGCGCCTTCGCGGACCGCGAGCTGGTACACGGCGAGCTGGGGGTGCCGCGCGACCTCGTCCCTGGTGGGCGCGGCCTTGCCGGTCTTGAAGTCGACGACGTACGCACGCCCCTGCGGGTCCGATTCGACCCGGTCCATGGAACCCCGGATCCGGACGGCGTACTCGCCCGCTTCGAGCGTGACGTCGAACGAGTGCTCCGTGGCCACGGCCGCCCGGCCCCCGCGGTCGGTGGTGTGCCAGCGCAGGAAGCGCTCCAGGGCGGCGCGGGCGTTGTCCTTCTCCTGGCGGGACTTCCACGGGGCGTCGAAGGCGAGGGCGTCCCAGACGGAATCGAGGCGTTCCATCAGGACGGCCAGGTCGGCGGGGGTGCGGCCGGAGGCGACCTCGTCGGCGAGGACGTGGACGACGTTGCCGAAGCCCTGGGCGGCGGTGGAGGGGGCGTCGGCCTTGACCTCGCGGCCGAGGAACCACTGGAGGGAGCAGGTGTTGGCGAGCTGGTCCAGGGCGCTGCCGGAGAGGGCGACGGGCCGGTCCCGGTCGCGCAGCGGGACGGCCGAGGCGGTGGGCTCGTACAGCCCCCACCAGCGCTGCGGGTGCGCGGCGGGGACCAGCGGGCGGTCGTCCTCGTCGGTCAGCGCGGCGAGGCGGGCGAGCCGGCGGGCGGCGGCCTCGCGGAGCGCGGGTGAGGCGTCGGGGTCGACGGTGGTGGCGCGCAGCTCGGCGACGAGGGCGGGCACGGCGAGGGGGCGGCGCGGCCGGCCGGCGACGTCCTTCGGGGGGACGCCGAGCTCGGTCAGGAAGCGGGAGGGCTGGTCGCCGTCCTCGGCGGGGGCCTTGACGGCGGTGACGACGAGGCGGTCGCGGGCGCGGGTGGCGGCCACGTAGAAGAGGCGGCGCTCCTCGGCGAGCAGCGCGCCGGGGGTGAGGGGCTCGGCGAGGCCGTCGAGGCCGATGCGGTCGGCTTCGAGGAGGGAGCCGCGGCGGCGCAGGTCGGGCCAGAGCCCCTCCTGAACGCCGGCCACGACGACCAGGGACCACTCCAGGCCCTTGGAACGGTGGGCGGTCATGAGGCGGACGGCCTCGGAGCGGGTGGCGCGGGTGGTGAGGGTGTCGGCGGCGATGTCCTCGGCTTCGAGCTGTTCGAGGAAGTTGAGGGCGCCGCGGCCGCCGGTGCGTTCCTCGGCGCGGGCGGCGGTGTCGAAGAGCGCGCAGACGGCGTCGAGGTCGCGGTCGGCGTTGCGGCCGCCGGCGCCGCCGCGGCGGGCCTGGCGCTCCAGGCGGTCGGGCCAGGAGGTCCCGTCCCACAGGGTCCACAGGGCCTCCTCGGCGGTGCCGCCGCCCTGGAGGAGCTCGCGGGCCTTGCGCAGGAGCAGGCCGAGGCGCTGGGCGCCGCGGGCGTACGCGGGATCGTGGGCGACGAGCCGTTCGGGCTCGGCGAGGGCGCGCGCGAGCAGCACGTCGGAGGGGGCGGGCACCTTGATGCCGGCGGCCCGCTCCTCGTCGCGCAGGGCGCCTTCGAGCAGCTTCTCCCGGGTCTCCTGGCTGCGCGCGTCCTGTGCCCGGGGCTCCCCGGCCCTCCGGTGC
>NZ_JBHYVA010000633.1:1873-4997 GCF_042750055.1 Streptomyces sp. NPDC059456 | reverse complement strand
GGTCCGCGGCCCCCGCGGACCCGGCGACGGCCCGCAGCGCGGCGGCGGCGCGTTCGGCCGGCGTCCGCTCGGCCGGCTCCTTGCGCAGCAGCCCTTCGATGACGGCGGAGAGGGGGCCCGCCCTGCGCGGGGACGGAGGATCCGTCTCGACGACGGCGCGCAGCGTGGTCAGCGCCGTGTCCTGCCGGAACGGGGAAATGCCCTCGACGGCCGCGTACAGCAGCACGCCCAGGGACCACAGGTCCGATTCGGGGCCCGAGGCCCGGCCCAGCGCCCGCTCCGGCGGCAGGTATTCGGGGGACCCCACGACCTCGCCGGTCATGGTCAACGCCGTACTGCCCTCGACCATGGCGATGCCGAAGTCGCTGAGCACCACCCGCCCGTCGTCGGCGATCAGCACGTTGCCCGGCTTCACGTCCCGGTGTTCGACCCCGACGGCGTGCGCGGCCCGCAGCGCGGTCAGCACCTCGCCGCCGACGTACGCGGCGCGCTGCGGGGTGAGCGGGCCCTCGGTCCTCAGCAGATCGGCGAGCGACCGGCCGCGGATCAGCTCCATCACGATCCAGGGACGGTCGTCGTCCATGACCACGTCGTGGACCGTCACGACGTTGCGGTCCGCGATCCGTGCCGTCGCCCAGGCCTCCCGCTGCAGCCGGGCGTAGAGCCGTGCGATGTCGCCGGCGTGCAGGCCGGCCGGGGGACGTACCTCCTTGACGGCGACCTCACGCTGCAGCGTCTCGTCAAGGGCGCACCACACGGTGCCCATACCGCCCTTGCCGATGGGGGAGAGCAGGCGGTAGCGGCCTGCGACCAGCCGTCCGCCGGCTCGTTCCTCCGGCGCGGTCTCCACGTCGTACATCAGGGCGCTCCCCCGTTCCTGTTCCACTTGCCTCGGCTTGCCGCCACGCACCACACGTGCGGTCCGGCCCGACGGTTCGACACGACGGAGAAAAATCGCGGAAATTGTCAGAACAAACACGAAACAAGGCGAACCGAACCGGTCACGGGCACGTGTAAGTGCCGTGCGGGTTCTGCCCGGGCCGGACGGGCCGCGGCGGATCGGGCCGCATACGGGGAGAGTTCGTTCACAAGGAGTGTGCTGTGCCATCAGTCATCGTGGGTCGCACGGGTCCCTTCGCGGGGCAGAGCGTGGTTCTGGGCAGCGCGCCGCTCACGTTCGGGCGCAAGAGCGACAACGGCGTCGTCATCGTGAGCCCCAGCGCGTCCCGGCTGCACGCCGAGATCGTCCCGGAGGGCGCCGGTCACGTCCTCCACGACCGCGACAGCCGCAACGGAACGTTCGTCAACGACCAGCGCGTCACCCGGCACGTCCTGCGCCCCAACGACCGGATCCGGATCGGCGACGAGACGTTCCTCTACGAGGCTCAGGACTCCATGGAGACGGTGGTGAACCTCTCCCAGCTCGACCTTCCGCGCATGACGGCCGTCACCGACCCCGGCGTACTGCGGGTCACGGTCACCGGCGGCGGCCCGGTGGGGCTCGCTCTCGCGCTCGCCCTCGACGAGATGCTGCCCGGACGGGTGGCGGTCACCGTCCACGACGGCCGGTGGACGAGGCGGGGCTCCGCGATCGTCTGGAAGGGCGAGGGGCAGGGCAACGTCCGCCGGCAGCAGGTCGTGACGGTCCAGAGCCGCCAGTACCTCGCACTGTCCGAGGAGGTCCGGTCGGCCCTGTTCGACGACGCGAGCGCCTACTCCGAGATGTGGCCGGTCGGCCCGGATTCCGTCGACGGCCGTCCGCCCCGCAACATCCGGATCGCCTACATCGAGGACCGGCTGCTGGAGCTGGCGAACAGGAAGGCCTCGATCCGGCTGGTGCCGAAACGCTTCGATCCGGTGGAGCAGCAGCACCGGCTCTCCCAGGAGCACGTCCTGGCCGTCTGCGAGGGCGGGCGCTCCCGTACCCGCGAGCACTTCGCCGACCGCTTCGGCGCGGCCGACGCGTCGATCTACTCCCTCGACGGCGAGCACCTCCAGGACGTCGTCCTCGGGCTGCGCGTCAGGTCGAGGCTGCCGGACCCGATGAGCGTGCTGCTGACCGTGTCGCAGAACCGCTTCCTCCTGAACTCGCTGCGCGGCGAGGGCTTCTTGAACATGCGGCTCACCCGCGAGGAAGCCGGGAACGTGATCGGCATCGACCCGGTGCGCCAGGTCTTCGAGGAGTGCATCGCGGCGCGCCCCTGCCTGATGAGCCGCGAAGAGGACAACGAGTTCCGCTGCCCCACGCACGGAACGCTCTTCCTGCCCGCCCTGCTGCGCAGCTCACCCCTGTGGAAGGAGATCCGGCAGGGCCTGAGCCTGTTCGGCGTGGACGAGGAGGACCTGTCGGCGATCACCTCGTTCCGGCTGGACATGGTGCAGCGCCCGCGGTTCACGGCCCAGCTGAGCCGCCCGACCCCGACGACCCCGGGCACGTACGGCTTCCTGCTCGGCGACGCGGCCAACGCCATCCACTTCTGGCCGGGGCGCGGCCTCAACAGCGGCCTCGCCTCCGCCACTTCCCTCGCCCGCTCGCTCAGCCGCGCCTGGCGGGGCAAGCCGCTGCGCGACGCCGACTTCATCCGGCACGAGGCGGCGATGTCCATGCTCCAGTACCGGCACAAGAGCCGCGCCTGGAACGCCATGGTCACGACGGACGACCACGGCCTCACCCGCGCCATCAAGGACATCATCGCCGACAGCGCACAGGCCGCGCCGGGCACGGGAGCCCCCGGCACGGGCTCCGGTGCCGGCTCATACACCGAAGCCGCCGACGCCCTGCTGGAGCGCATGACCGCCATCCGTGAACGGCTCGCGCCCCGGCTGCCGGGCATGCCGACGGACGAGGAACTGCGCGCCCACCTCGCCACGATCGCCCCCGCGACGCTCCGCACCCTCCGGGATAGCGGCGCCTGGGACACCCTGATCACCGGCGGGGAGGAGGCCGACATCGACCTCTTCTACCAGGCGGACTCCCCCGTCTACGTCCCGCGGCCCGACGTCCCGCGGCCCGTGGACCCGCGCGGCGTCCCCGCGGACGCCGGGTGCGCCAACCCGTACGCCGCCGCCGTCCCGTCCGGCGCGGGTCCGGCCTGACCGGAACCGGGCCGGCGGCGCCCCCCCC
>NZ_JBHYVA010000633.1:0-1863 GCF_042750055.1 Streptomyces sp. NPDC059456 | reverse complement strand
GGGGGGGCTCCGGGCTGCCGCTCACCGGGGGGGCGCCCGCCCCGCGCGGCCCGGCCGTCCCCGCGTGTGGCCCCCGCGTCGCGCCCGCGCGGGCCCCGGCGCGCCGCCCACATTGCCTTCGTTCCCACTCATTGCAACGAAGCATTGCGTTCGACGGCAGGTCATTGCATCGATTTACCCACTCTGACCTGCAAATACCCGCCCGATCGATTGACCGTTCCGCGAATGCAACGTAGCTTTCCAAACAAGTAAAAGACGTCACCGCGCGAAACGAGGAACGGTCATGAGCGAGTCCGTCCACACCGTCACCACGCCGCCGGCGGAGCGCCGGCCCGGCTGCCCCTTCGACCCGCCGGCCGAGCTGACCGACGCCCGCCGGCACGGCCCCATCAGCCGCTACACCCACCCCGGCGGCGTACCCGGCTGGCTGATCACCGGATACGACCTGGTCAGGTCGGTCCTGGCCGACCCCCGGTTCAGCTCGCGCAAGGACCTGCTGAACGTCGTCGACTTCGAGCTCCCCCCGGCGCCGCCCGGCGAGTTCCTCCTCATGGACGAGCCGCAGCACAGCCGCTACCGCAAGCCGCTGGTCGGCAAGTTCACCGTGCGGCGGATGCGGATGCTCACCGAGCGCATCGAGCAGATCACCACCGAGTGCCTGGACGCCATGGAACAGGCCGGACCGACGGCGGACCTGGTGACCGCGTTCGCCAAGCCCATCCCCACCATCGTGATCTGCGAGATCCTGGGCGTGCCCTACGAGGACCGGGCCTCCTTCCAGGAACAGATCGACGCGTTCATGGGCGGGGAGGTGAGCGAGGAGGAGCTGATCGCGGCCTACACCGCGACCCAGGAGTACCTCGCCCGGCTGGTGGCCGCCAAGCGCGCGAACCCCACCGACGACGTGCTCAGCGAACTCACCGACAGCGATCTGACCGATGAGGAGCTCAAGGGGATCAGCCTCATCCTGCTGGCGGCCGGCTTCGACACCACGGCGAACATGCTGTCCCTCGGCACCTTCGCCCTGCTGCAGAACCCGGCGCAGCTGGCCGCGCTGCGCGCCGATCCCTCGCTCACCGACGGGGCGGTGGAGGAACTGCTGCGGTACCTGAGCGTCGCGAAGACGTTCATGAGGACGGCGCTGGAGGACGTCGAGGTCGGCGGCCAGACCATCACGGCCGGCACGACCGTCGTCCTGTCGTTCAACACCGCCAACCGCGACCCCGGCCGCTTCACCGACCCCGACGTCCTCGACCTCCGGCGGCCGCACGAGGGACACCTGGCGTTCAGCCACGGCATCCACCAGTGCCTGGGCCAGCAGCTGGCCCGCATCGAGATGCGGGTGGCGTTCCGCGCCCTGGTCGACCGCTTCCCCACGCTGCGCCTGGCCGTACCGGCCGACGAGGTCCGCCTGCGCCCGGAGGCCGCGGACATCTACGGGGTCAAGAGCCTCCCGGTCACCTGGGACGAGGACGGCGCATGAGCACGGCCCGGCTGAGCATCGACCGTGAACGCTGCATCGGCGCCGGCATGTGCGCCATGACCGCCCCCGAGGTCTTCGACCAGGACCCCGACGACGGCCTCGTCCTCCTGCTGCACGCCGAGCCGCCCGCCGCGCACCGCACGGCCGCCCGGATGGCTGCCGGCCTGTGCCCCTCCGGGGCCATCGCCTTCGGTGCTCCGGAGTCCGGCGACGCCTAGGGCGGGTCACCGTCACGGGACGGTGACCCCCCCCCCCCCCCCCGTACGGGAACCGCTTCATGCCCGGCGCCGCGCCCCCGGCCTGGCGTGCGTGTGCTCCTGCGCCCACCGGGCCGCGTGCTCGGGGGTGTTAACCACCTCCGGGGGGCGCATGTAGACGCA
>NZ_JBHYVA010000632.1:0-5017 GCF_042750055.1 Streptomyces sp. NPDC059456 | reverse complement strand
CCGGCCGTACCGCCGCCGGGTCCCGGCCTTCCGGAGGCACCTCGCCATGACCGCCACCCTCTCCGAGCTCACCGGGGACTACGCCCTCGACCCCGCCCACACCCGGATCGGCTTCGTCGCCCGCCACGCCATGGTGACCAAGGTCCGCGGCGCCTTCCACCGGTTCGAGGGCACCGCGCACCTGGACGGCGCCGACCCGTCCCGCTCCACCGCCCAGGTCGTGATCAAGACCGACAGCATCGACACCGGCGTCGAGCAGCGCGACCAGCACCTGCGCACCAACGACTTCCTGGACGCGCCCGCCTTCCCCGACATCACCTTCCGCAGCACCGCGGTCGAGCCGCAGTCCGACACCGAGTACCGCGTCACCGGCGACCTGACCATCAAGGACACCACCCGCCCGGTCACCATCGACTTCGAGTACACCGGCAACGCCGTGGACCCCTACGGCAACCTGCGGGTCGGCCTGGAGGGTTCGGTGGCGATCTCCCGCAAGGAGTTCGGAGTGACCTGGAACGCAGCCCTGGAGGGCGGTGGCGTGCTGGTCGGCGACAAGGTCGTCCTGGAGTTCGACATCTCCGCGATCAAGCAGAAATAGCCGGGCCGGCAGCCCGCCCGGGCGCCGTCGCCGCGGGGGCGGCGGCCGTTCAGGCGTCGCCGCGGGGTCGGCGGCGCAGCAACCGCTTGGCCCCGAGGACCAGGGCCGTGCCCACGGCCAGGACGGCCGCGCCCTTGGTGAAGCCGCCCCCGCCCTGCCCGCCCGCGGGGCCGGGGGCCGCCGGCGCCCCCGGCTTCGCCGGATCGGGGGCCGGTGAGCCGGAGCCGCCGGCCGCCGGTACCACCGGGACGGCCACGACCCGGCTCGACGCGCCCTCCGAGCCGAACAGCAGCGTCGACCCGTCCGCCGAGTACGTCACCGACTCCGCCTGGCCCTGCCACGGCGCGTCCACCCGCTCACCCTGGCCCTCGGGGCGCCCGTCCTTCCACGGGT
Organism: Streptomyces sp. NPDC059456; assembly: GCF_042750055.1. Lineage (NCBI taxonomy): Bacteria > Bacillati > Actinomycetota > Actinomycetes > Kitasatosporales > Streptomycetaceae > Streptomyces > Streptomyces sp. NPDC059456. The sequence goes on along the minus strand of NZ_JBHYVA010000632.1, from coordinate 4,026 downwards.
AGGTCCGCGCGAAGAAGTAGCCGCGCAGCGTGAGCCGGCCGCCGTCCGGCGAGAACGCCCCGTCCGTGACCCACGGCAGGTCCGTCACCCGCTTGAACACGTTCGTGCCCGTCGCGGACAGCTCCTGCGGACCCTCGTACAGCCCGCCCTTGTCCTCGCTCTTGCTCGCGATGTAGACCCGGCCCGTCACCGGATGCACCATCAGCGCCTCCGCGTTGCGCGGTCCGTCCGCGTACTTCACCGTGAACTGTTCGGCCTTGACCGTGACATCGGCCAGCTCCTTCGGCTCGGGGAAGCGGTAGATCCAGACGTGGTCCCAGCTGCCGCCGAGGTTGTCGCCGATGTCGCCGACGTAGAGCTGCCCGTCCGGTCCCAGCGAGATCGCCTCGACGTCGCGCGGGGTCCCGATGCCGGTCAGCGTCACCCGGGCCACGGTCTTGCCGGTCGCCGAGTCCACCGCGTACACGTACGGGCCGTCGTCGCTGTCGTTGTGCGTCCAGTACACGCCCGGGTGGATCCGGCTCGCGGCCAGCCCGCTCGACTCCTTGATCCTCGGATCGGTGATGGTGAACCCCGATGCACCGGCGGCGGGGCTCCCGGCGGCCGCGGCGGCCGAACCCGGCAGCACGACAAGGGCAATGACGGCGGTCAACGGCAACAGGCGCATGCACCAAGCCTGCCAGGGCCTCCCGCGTGTCCGGCATCACAGGGGCTCCCGGCGCGTGATCCGCGATGATGACCGGATGCGTTTCATGTTCGTCGGCGACTCCATGACCATCGGACGCGCCGGCGACTACACCTGGCGCTACCGGATGTGGCAGCACCTCGAAGCCACCTTCGACGGTCCGTACCGGATCGTCGGTCCGCGCTGCGAGCTCTTCGACACCTCGGTGAACGAGCCGGTCAGCCACGCCTACGCCGACCCCGCCTTCCCCGGGCACGCCCGCCGCCACCTCGCCGGCTGGGGCGAGGGCTGGCAGCACATGGCCCCGCTCATCGGCTCCGCCGTGCGCTCCGGGCGGGCGGACGTCCTGCTCGTCTCCCTCGGGCTGATAGACCTCGGCTTCTACACCGCCGCCGACGAAACCGCGGCCAACGCCCGCCGCTTCATCGCGCAGGCCCGCGCCGCCCGGCCGGGGATCCGGATGGTCCTGCTGCCGGTCATCCCGAACGTGCGGGCCGAGTCCGACGCGCCGTTCGCGGCCGAGGTCTCCCGGTTCAACGAGCTCCTCGCGAAGGCCGTTGCCGACCTGTCGACGGAGGCCTCCCCGATCCTGCTGGCCGCGCGCCCGGACGCGTACGAGATCCACCGGGACACCTACGACGGCACCCACCCCAATGCCTCCGGCGAACACCGCCTGGCCGGCGAGTTCGCGGCGGTCCTGCACCAGGCATGGGGCATCGGCGGCCCCTACCGCACGCCCTGACCCCCCGTGGGGCGCCTGCGGCGTTCCCTCCGTACCGGACTCCCGTGCGTATCGTTGTACTACGCGGCTGCCCGCGACTGCGCGGCAGCGGGGAGGAGCGCCACGGTGACCGTCGTGGAGACCGACAGGATCGAGATGGCCGACATCAGCAGCGAGCAGGCCTTGGACGAGATGTTCGAGGCGCTTGAGCCCGTCCCCGAGGGATTGAAGGTCGAGATCGTCGAGGGGACCGTCTACATGTCGCCGCAGCGGGACACGCACTGGGAGATCATCCTGGACCTCATCGAGCAGCTGCGCGTCAAGTATCCGCGCAAGCGCCTGAAGTCCGACGTCCGCATCGACTACCCCGGGCACCTGAACGGCTTTGCGACCGACGTGACGGCGATGGTCGAGGGGGCGGAGAAGACCGAGGCCGGCCGGTGGCGGCACGAGGACGTGGAGTTCGTCGTCGAGGTGATCTCCAAGGGCACCGCGACGAACGACTACGGCCCCAAGAAGGCCGCGTACGCCGCCGCCGAAGTGCCCGCGTACCTCGTCGTCGACCCGTACACCCGCCGCTGCCTGCTCCACACGCAGCCCAAGGACGGGGACTACGCCACGGAGACGAAGATCGCCTTCGGGGACGAGATCGACCTCACGGGCACGGCCGTGGGCCTCACCCTCGACACCTCCGAGTTCCCCCGCGACTGATCCGCACCCCGCAAGTCCGGGGGTGCGGACCGGTCGCCGCGTCGTCCCGGCAGGGTCACCAGGCGAAGGCCTCCGGGGAGGGGCCGGGGCCGGGGAAGATCTCGTCCAGCGCGTCGAGCACCTCCTGCGACAGCTCCAGGTCCAGTGCGCGCAGTGCGCTCTCCAGCTGCTCGGCCGTCCGGGGACCCACGATCGGCCCCGTCACCCCGGGCCGGGTCAGCAGCCAGGCCAGGGCCGTTTCGCCGGGTTCCAGGCCGTGCTTGTCGAGCAGGTCCTCGTACGCCTGCACCTGGGCCCGTACGGAGGTGTTGGCCAGGGCGTCCGCGGACCGTCCGGAGGCGCGGCGGCCGCCCTCGACCTCCTTCTTGATGACCCCGCCCAGCAGCCCGCCGTGCAGCGGGGACCACGGGATCACGCCGAGTCCGTACTCCTGCGCTGCCGGGACGACCTCCATCTCGGCGCGCCGCTCGGCGAGGTTGTACAGGCACTGCTCGCTGACCAGGCCGACCGAGCCGCGCCGGGCGGCCGTCTCGTTGGCCTGGGCGATCTTGTAGCCGGGGAAGTTCGACGATCCGGCGTAGAGCACCTTGCCCTGCTGGATCAGCACGTCCACGGCCTGCCAGATCTCCTCGAAGGGGGTCCGGCGGTCGACGTGGTGGAACTGGTAGAGGTCGATGTAGTCCGTCTGGAGCCGCTTGAGGCTGGCCTCGACGGCCCGGCGGATGTTCAGCGCCGAGAGCCGGTCGTGGTTGGGCCACGGGTCGCCCTCGGCGGCCATGTTGCCGTAGACCTTGGTGGCCAGCACGGTCTTGTCCCGCCGGCCGCCGCCCTGGGCGAACCAGGTGCCGATGATCTCCTCGGTGCGGCCCTTGTTCTCGCCCCACCCGTAGACGTTGGCGGTGTCCACGAAGTTCAGGCCCGCGGCGAGCGCGGCGTCCAGGATGGAGTGGCTGGTGGGTTCGTCTGTCTGCGGACCGAAGTTCATCGTGCCGAGTACAAGTCGGCTGACCTTGAGTCCGGTGCGTCCGAGCTGTGTGTACTTCATGAGCCCCAAGCCAACTGCCTGGAGTCCACTCCAGGCAAGGGCCCGCGGGCAGGAGTCACCGGCCTACGGCGGCCGCCACTGCCACGACGACGAACATCAGTACGAGAACACCGGCCATCACACGGTTTCGGGTCTTGGGATCCACCCGTCGAGCGTAACGCGGCCCCGCGGGGTCCCCGCACCGAGGGCGGGGACACGGGGCTCAGACGCCCAGGGGCCAGGCCCCGACCACCTCGTAGCGGGGCTGCTCCCCGGGCACCCCGCCGGTCGGGAGGTTGCTGCGGACCAGGCTGAGCTCCCGGACCTCCCACGGCGTGCCCTCGAACCCCGCGAGGGCCTCCAGGTACGGGCCCAGGTGGGCACCGCCCTGGCTGCGGGCCAGGGTGAGGTGGGCGGTGTAGCGGCGGTGCTGTTCCATCGGCACGCCGGCCCGGCGGGCGGCGGCGTCGGCCCGCTCGGCGAGCATCCGCATCTGGTCCAGCCCGCCGGCGGCGCCGGCCCACAGGGCGCGTTCGCCGAAATGCCCGCAGCCGTGGATGCGCAGCGGGAAGGGGTCCGTACGGTGGGCGGCGCGCGCGAGGCGGGCGTGCAGGTCCGGCAGGAGCCGGTCGTCCACCTCGCCCATGAAGGCGAGGGTGAAGTGCCAGCCCGCCTCCCCGGTCCAGCGGAGCCGGTCGTCGCGGACGGCCTGCACGGCCCGGCGCAGCTCGTCGACGGCCCCCTGGGGCGGCATCACCGCGGCAAACAGCCTCATGGGCGGGAGCCTAACGCGCGCCGCGGGGCCGGAGACAGGGTGCCCCCCCCCCCCGCCCCCGCGGGGGACGCCCCCCCCCAACGGGTGTGGGTGGGGGCCGGTGTCATTTA
>NZ_JBHYVA010000631.1:0-5021 GCF_042750055.1 Streptomyces sp. NPDC059456 | reverse complement strand
CGCCCCCGCCCCCACCCCCCCGGCCCGCCCCGCCGGCGCCGCGTCCAGGGGCGAGCCCCGGGCGGTCCGGCCGGCCCGTCCCGCGCCAGGAGTGCGGATCCCGCCCCCGCCCCCGCCCCGCCCCCGCCCCCTCAGCTGCCGAGCCTCCCTGACCCCGGCCCGGCTGCCGGTGGCGCGGCCGGGATTCCGTCCGGGCGGTGTCGTGCCCAGTCCTCCGCCGCCTCCGTTTGTGCGGCCAGGCTCAGGAGCAGCGGCTCCGCTCCCTCCGGTCCCAGGAGTTGGGCTCCCATCGGGAGGCCCGTCGTCGTGAATCCCGCCGGGATGTTCACCCCCGGCCAGCCCAGGACGTTCCACGTCCAGGCGTACGGGCACGCCGCGATCATCGCCCGGTCCGTGGCCATCGCGCCGAGCCCCGCCAGGGCGCCGATGCGCAGGGGTGGCGTGGCCGTCGTCGGGGTCAGGACCACGTCGAACCGGTCGAAGATCTCGCCCACCCGCCGCCGCAGCAGCCCCTCCGCCCGGCGGGACACCCGCAGCGGGAGGCCGCCCAGGATGCGGCCCGTGCGCATCGCCTCGTGCGTGCGCGGGTCCAGCAGGGCGGGGTCCGGCACCCGGGACGCCCAGTCCCGGACGCCTCGGGTCGCGCGGGGGACGAAGGTCAGGCCGATCTGTCCGTAGCGCGGGTCCTGCGGGACCACTTCGTGGCCCAGGGACTCCAGTCGCCCGGCGAGTCGCTCCACCGCCGAACGGACCTCCGGGTCGAGGGACTTCGGCGTTGCCGTGAACGCCATCCCGAACGACAGGGCGATGCGCAGCCGGCGCGGGGTGCGGCGGGTGGCGTCGAACGCCGAGACGGGGGCCGGGTGGTGGCGGTCCCCGGGGTGCTGGCCGCTCGCGGCGTCGAGCAGGAGCGCCGCGTCGGCGACCGTGCGGGCGAGTACGCCGTTGACCGTCAGCCCGTGGAACGATTCCGGCTCGGGCCAGGTGGAGATGCGCCCGCGCTGCGGTTTGACGCCCACCAGGTGGGTCCAGGCCGCGGGGATCCGTACCGAACCCGCCCCGTCGGACCCGAGGGCCGCCGGGACCAGTCCCGCGGCCACGGCCGCCGCCGAGCCGCCGGAGGAACCGCCGGGCGTGTACGCCGGGTTCCACGGGTTGCGGGTGTCGCCGAACGCCGGGCCCTCGGTGAACGGCCATTGGCCCAGCTCCGGCGTCTGGGTCTTGCCGACGATGATCGCGCCGGCGGCGCGCAGCCTCCGTACGGCCTCGCTGTCGGCGGGCTTCGGCGGGAACCGGCCGGCGCAGCCGAACGCGGTCGGTTCCCCGGCGACGTCCATGTCGTCCTTGACGGCGACGGGCACGCCGAGCAGCGGGAGCCGTTCTCCTGCGGCCAGGCGCCGGTCGGCCGCGTCCGCCTCGGCGAGCGCGGCCTCGGTGCGGACGATCCGGAAGGCGTTGAGCCCGGGCTGCGCGGCCGCGATCCGCGCCAGCGCCTCCTCGGTCAACCGGCGTGAGCTGACGCCCCCTTCGGCGAGCGCCCGCGCCGTGTCCACCAGGCCGCCGCAGGCGGACGGGACGGTTGAAGACTGCGTACCTGACGTCACCGACATCGGACCTCCCCGTTACCGCTCGGTAGGACCGAAGGTAACGGGGAGGGCCCGAGGGTGGCTAGAGCGGTTCGATCCAGCCCTCCAGCGAGGCCATGAACCCGTCGAAGTCGTCGCGGTGGACGGTGTGTCCGGCGCCGGCTACGGGGCGGACCGCGAAACCGCGCGCTTCGAGGAGCGCCGCCCGCTCGGGCGAGATGAGGAAGCTCGGGTCGGCGAGCTGGACGAGCGAGGGGACCACCGGCGCCGCCGGCAGCAGGTCCGCGCCCGACAGGGAGGCCAGGCTGAGTGCCGTCGCCTCGTCCCACACGGCCAGCGTCTGCAGCTCGATGTCGACGTCCGCCTCCTCCCAGCGCGGGTTCATCGCCCGTATCTGCTCCTTGGGCGCGGACTTGAACTGCGTGAACAGCTCCGGACCGAGCCCTTCGGCCGGACTGGCCAGATGCCAGGCCGGGTCGGAGAACACCGCCCGCTTCGGCTTCAGCCGGTCCACGGCGAGGGAGAGGGCCAGCCCGCCCAGGGAGTGCCCGATGGCGAGGTCGGCGCCCGTCGGCAGGCTTTCGGCCAGGTCGTCCGCGAACAGCTCCGGGCGGTAGGCGCCGCGCCCGCTGGCGCCGTGGCCGCGCAGGTCCACGGCGATGACGCGGTAGCCGCGCCCGGCGAGTGCGGGCCCCACCCGGCGCCAGGTCCGGTGGTCGGCCATCATGCCGTGGACCAGGAGCGCGGTGCGGTCGCCCTCGCCCCAGGTGTGGGTGTGCAGCTGCACGGTGTTGCCTTTCTGCAGGGTGGTGCCGGGTACGGGGGTGGGTGGATCGGGGGAAGCGGCGGCGGCCGCCCGCGCTCAGCGCACGCTGCGGATCGGCTTCACCGCCAGGGCGCCCGCCACCGCCAGGACGGCCGCGACGACGAACAGGGCGGTGTAGCCGCCGCTCAGCGAGACGATCACCGAGGCGATGAACGGCGCGATGATCTGCGGCCCCGCGTTCGCGATGTTGAGCACGCCCATGTCGCGGGCCGCGTCCTCCGCCTTCGGGAGCACCATCGTCACGAGCGCCGTGTCGACGGCCATGTAGCAGCCGAAGGCCAGCCCGTTGACGGCCGCGAAGGCCAGCATGGCCGGCCAGCTCGCCGACGCGGCCGGGATCACGAGCGCGACGGCCGACAGCAGCGCGGAGGCGCCGACGAACAGCTTGCGGCGGTCGAGCCGGTCGGACAGGTAGCCGCCGAGGACCGTCGAGACGACCATTGCGACGCTGGTCAGCGGCATCAGGACCGCCACCGCGGACTCCGGCTCCATGCCGTCGGGCAGCACGGTGTGGTCCTGGAGGATGTACAGCTGGTACCCGCTGACGGCGAAGTACCCGAGGACGAGCAGTGCCCGCCCGATGAAGGCCCACCGGAAGTCGTGGTCGCGCAGGGCTCCGGTGAACGCGGCGAGCTGCTCCGCGACGGGCATCGGGGCGCGTGCCGGGAGCCGTTCCTCGCGGGTGCAGGTGGTGAACAGGACCGCGGCGCCCGCCACGATCGCGCCGAACGCGAGGTATCCGGTGCGGTAGTCCTCGGAGAACGCCGCGCCGAGCAGGGCGCCGAGGGTGGAGCCGAAGGGCAGGCCGAGACCTACGGCCGCGGAGGCCTTTCCGCGGGCGGACCCGGGGACCCGGTCGGGGACGACCGAGGTGAGGGCGGCCTGGTAGACGTTCATGACGGCCTGGCCGAGGCACCAGGCGATCGTGATCAGCAGGATCGTGTCGGCGCCGCCGAGCAGGAACATGGCCGGCACTGCGGCGAGCCCGCCGCCCAGGATCCAGGGATTGCGCCGGCCGCTGCGGTCGGACAGGGCCCCGGCCACCGGGTTGAAGATCGTGGCGAAGATCGCGGAGACCCCCGCGATCAGGCCGAAGTTGGAGACTTTGTCCGCCGGGTCGACGTGTTCGACCTGGAGGGCGAGCAGGACGCCGCCGACGCCGATGTAGAGCGTGTACATCGCGCTGTTGCCGACCAGCAGCAACGGGAACAGGCCGCGTCCGGGACCGCGCGCGGTGGTGGTGGTGCCGGCTGCGGCGGACGCGTCGTCGGGGGTGGCTCCGGCGGTGCCGGTGCCGGAGGAGGAAAGGGCCACGGTGCCCTCCTGGGCGGGTTCTTCGTGCGGCTGAGGGTGGGGTGGGGTGCGGGAGGCGGCGCGGGGAGGTGCCGGTGCGGGGCCTGGAGCGGCGCCGGGAGAGGGGCGGGAGGAGGGGCGGGAGGTGCGCGGAAGGGTGCGCGCCGCCCCGTCGCCTCGGCGGGGGTTCGACGGAACGCGACGGGGCGGCGGCACGTCGGGACACGGTCCGACACGCGCTGCGGCGCCCCCGGGGCGCGGGATGTGGCGCCTGGGTTACACGTGTCAATGAATCGTGTAACCACTGTGTAGCATCCGTTTCCGGCCATCCGCTAGCCCCCGGACGTGATCGGTCTGGAAAGATGCCACGGCAATGTCACAGTCATCGAAAGCGCCGAAGCCGTCGGCCCCGGCCCCCACGCGTTCCCCCGCGACGCCCTCCGGCACCGCTCCCGCGGCCGCCCCCGTGCCGACCAGCGCCGACGTGGCCCGGCTCGCCGGTGTGTCGCGCGCGACGGTCTCGTACGTCCTGAACAACGCGGAAGCCGTACGCATCAGCGAACCGACCCGCCGCAAGGTCCGCCAGGCCGCCGAGGAACTCGGGTACGTGCCGCACGCCGCCGCCCGCAGCCTGCGCGCCGGGCACACGCGGATCGTGCTGCTGCCCACCTCGCACGTGCCGATCGGCCCGCTCTACAGCGCGTTCCTCAACGAGCTCCAGTGGTCCCTGCGCCGCCTCGACTACACCGTGGTCCAGTACGGCAGCCTCGGCCTCAGCGGCGACGAGGCCGCCCGGGCCTGGGCGGAGCTGCGCCCGGTCGCGGTGATCTCCCTCGGCGAGATCTCCCTGTCCGCGCACAACGTGGCCACGCTCAAGCGGGCCGGCGCCCGTGCGGTGATAACGATGGGCCCGGCCGGGGTCCCCGGGGCGCACTCCCTGGTCATGGACCAGAGCGAGGTCGGCGTCCGGGCCGCCGCCCACCTCGTCGAGCGGGGGCACCGGCGGATCGGCGTCGTCGTCCCGCAGGAGGAGGGGCTGGGGCTCTTCTCCACCCCCCGGCTGGAGGGCGCCCGCTCGGTCGCGGACGCCGTGGTCGAACCGCTCCCGATGGCCGACTCGGAGGAGTCGGCCGCCGCCCTCGCCGCCCGCTGGCGCTCCCTCGGTCTGGACGCGGTGTTCGCGTACAACGACGAGTACGCGATGCTGCTGATGCGGGCCCTGATGGACGAGGGGCTGCGCGTCCCCGAGGACGTCGCGGTCATGGGCGCGGACGACCTGCTCATCGGCAGGCTGCTGCGGCCGCGGCTGAGCACGG
>NZ_JBHYVA010000630.1:0-5039 GCF_042750055.1 Streptomyces sp. NPDC059456 | reverse complement strand
GCGGGGGCGTGTGTCTGTGATTTTCGGGGCGGGGGGCCCGCGGCGGCGTGGGCCGCCCGCGCCGGCCCCCATCGCGGTGGTGCCCGTGTCGGTCTCCAGGACGAGCTCGGGCGCGGTCGGCACACCGGGGCGCTGGACCATGAGCAGATTTTCCCACGATCCGCCCGACTCGGCAGCGATCGACATCGTCGCAGGTCAGAGGGTTCTTATGGGTAATGACAACGGTCCCCGTTGCAGCCTTTGCCCATTGCGTCCCGGTGCGCTTCACTTCACGCGTCGGAACCGAACACACGGGGGACGCCATGAGTGGGCACGATCACGCGCACGACGACCACGGCCACGCCGCCGGCCACGACCACGGCGGTCACGACCACGGGGGTCACGGGGGTCACAGCCACGGCGTCTCCGCGGACGCCGACCGGCGCTGGCTGGCCATCGCGCTCGGCCTGATCGGCGCGTTCATGGCGGTCGAGGTGGTCATCGGCATCGTGGCCCAGTCCCTGGCGCTGATCTCCGACGCCGCCCACATGCTCACCGACGCCGTCTCGATCGTCCTCGCGCTGATCGCGATGCGGCTCGCCGCCCGCCCGGCGCGCGGCGGGTTCACGTACGGCCTCAAGCGCGCGGAGATACTCTCCGCCCAGGCCAACGGGCTCACGCTGCTGCTGCTCGCGCTCTGGCTGGCGTACGAGGCGGTCCGGCGGCTGCTCGACCCGCCGCCGGTGGCGGGCGGGCTGGTCCTGGTGACGGCGCTCGCGGGCATCGTCGTGAACGTGGCCGCCGCGTGGTGCATCTCCCGGGCGAACCGCTCCTCGCTCGCGGTCGAGGGCGCCTACCAGCACATCCTGAACGACCTGTTCGCGTTCATCGGCACCGCCGTCGCCGGTCTGATCGTGCTCACCACGGGATTCGTCCAGGCCGACGCCATCGCCACGCTCGTGGTCGTGGTGCTGATGGTCAAGGCGGGCTACGGGCTGGTCCGCGAGTCCGGCCGGATCTTCCTGGAGGCCGCCCCGGCGCACATGGACCCGGACGCGGTGGGCGACCGGCTGGTCGGGCACCCGCCGGTCACCGAGGTGCACGACCTGCACATCTGGACGATCACCTCCGGGCAGGCGGCCCTGTCCGCGCACGTCCTGGTCGAACCGGCCGGTGACTGCCACGCCGTGCGCCGCGACCTGGAGCGGTTGCTGGAGAAGGAGTACGGGATCACGCACACCACCCTCCAGGTGGACCACGTACAGGAGGAGCTGCTCAGCGTCGGCCGTCCCGGCGCGGCCCCGGACCCGGACCCGCACTGCGCGGACGCGCACGGCCCGGTGCACCGCCAGGGTCCGCACGACCACTGACGGCGTACTGACCGGCCCGTCCGCGGGGCATACATGGACGCATGACGCAGAAGCGCAGCGCCGGACTGCTCCTGTTCCGCACGGCCCCGGCGGACGAAGGCATCGAGGTGCTCCTCGGCCACATGGGCGGCCCGTACTGGGAGCACAAGGACGACGGGGGCTGGGCCATCCCGAAGGGCGAGTACGAGGCGGACGAGGCCCCGCTCGACGCGGCCCGCCGGGAGTTCACGGAGGAGATCGGCCTGCCGCCGCCGGAGGGCCCGTACCTGCCGCTCGGCGAGCTGCGGATCCCGGGCGGCAAGCTGGTGACGATCTGGGCGGTCCGGGCGGACCTCGATCCGGCCCTGATGGTGCCCGGCACCTTCACCATGGAATGGCCTCCGCACTCGGGCCGGACGCAGGAGTTCCCCGAGCTGGACCGGGTGGCGTGGTTCACTCCCCCGGTGGCCGAAACCAAGCTGATTCCCTCTCAGATTCCTTTCCTGGAGAGGCTGTTGGGGCTCCCGCGAGGTTGACCCGACCTTGACTTGCCAACAAACCCCGCCTGCCTGGACATTGCACATATGACGAACGTCGTGCTGGTGGGAACCCTGGACACCAAGGGTGTCGAGTACGGCTGGCTGCGCGAGAGGCTGCTGCGCACCGGCGTCGAAGTGATCATGGTCGACACAGGAATCATGGGCGATCCCCGGGTGCCCGCGGACGTACCGCGCGAAGCCGTCGCCCGGGCGGCGGGAACCGAACTGTCACACCTGCGCACGGCCGCCGACCGGGGTGCGGCCGTGACCGCGATGGCCGAGGGCGCCGAGGCGACGCTCTTGCGCATGCACGCCGAGGGCCGGCTGCACGCGGTGCTCGCCATAGGCGGCAGCGGCGGCACCTCCATCGCCACCCGGGCGATGCGCGCACTGCCGCTGGGCGTGCCGAAGCTGATGGTCTCGTCCATGGCGTCCGGGGACGTGGCCCCGTACGTCGGATCCTCGGACATCACGATGATGTACAGCGTGGTGGACATCGCGGGGATCAACAGCATCTCCGCGCCGGTCCTCGCGAACGCGGTCGAGGCGGCCGCGGGAATGGCCAAGGCGTTCAAACGCTCCTCGATGGACCTGCGCCGTCCGGCCAGACTCGGCGCCGGGTCCCGCCCGCTGGTCGCGGCGAGCATGGCGGGCGTCACCACGGCCGGCGTGGACGCGGCCCGCGACCGGCTCACGGAACTCGGCTACGAGGTGCTGGTCTTCCACGTCAGCGGCACCGGCGGCCGCACCCTGGAGACCCTGGCCGGGCAGGGCATCTTCGCCGGCGTGCTCGACCTGACGCTCAGCGAGCTCGCCGACGACCTGTGCGGCGGCATCCTGACCGCCGGCCCCGACCGGCTCAGCGCCGCCGGACGGGCCGGAATTCCGCAGGTCGTGAGCCTGGGGGCACTGGACATGGTGAAGTTCGGCCCGCTGGAGACCCTGCCCGAACGGGCCCGCTACCGGCGGGTCCACGTACACAACCCGTCCATCACGGTGATCCGCACGACCCGCTCCGAATGCGCGGAGCTCGGCCGCCGGGTCGCCGCCAAACTCCGCGCGGCGACCGGGCCCACGGCCGTGTGCGTCCCACTCCGCGGACTGTCCACGCTCGGTGCGCCGGGCGGCACCTACCATGACCCCGACGCGGACCGGGCCCTGTTCTCGGCGCTACGCGAGGGGCTGCGGGGCAGCTCCGCCCGGCTCTACGACTACGACACCCACATCAACGACCCGGCCTTCGGCAGGGCTGCGGCCGACCGGCTGCACGCCATGATCGGCGCCGCGCGGGCGGCCGCCTGAGCACCGGGTGAGACACCCCGTCAGGTTGGGAACCGGCCGTGGCGGAAACCGTGTCCCTGGGTGTGGCTCGGAGCGACCGGGCCCAGGATTCGCAGACGCCACGGACGGGGGCAGACGATGAAGAACGCGTGGACGGTGCCCGGCTACGCGGAGGTCCGCGAACTCGGCTCCGGCGGCAGTGGCCGCGTGGTCCTCGCCGTCCACGAGGCCACGGGCACGCCGGTGGCGGTGAAGTACCTCAGCGACCGGCTGCGCGAGGACCCGGCGTTCGTCGGGGAGTTCCGGGCGGAGGCCCGGCTGCTCGGCGGACTGGACACGCCCTACGTGGTCCGGTTGTACGAGTACATCGAGTACACGCAGGCTCCGGGCGGCGCCGCCATCGTCATGGAACTGGTCGACGGGATATCCCTGCGCGCCCTGCTGAAGCAGGCCGGCCAGGCCGAACCCGAGGCCGCCCTCGTCGTGCTGAAGGGCTCCCTGCTCGGCCTGGCCGCCGCGCACCGGGCGGGCGTCGTCCACCGCGACTACAAGCCCGAGAACGTGCTGGTCGCCCCCGACGGCTCCTCGAAGCTGGTGGACTTCGGCATCGCGGCGCGCCGCGGCACGACTCCCGGGGTGGCCGGCACCCCTGCGTACATGGCCCCCGAGCAGTGGCAGGGCCGCCCGGCCTCGCCCGCGGCCGACGTGTACGCGGCGACGGCGACCTTCTTCGAGTTCCTGACCGGCCGCAAGCCGTTCGCCGGGGAGAACTTCGCGGAACTCGCGGTCCAGCACATCGAGGCCCCGGTACCGGAGACCGAGGCGCCCGAGCCGGTGCGCCCGCTGATCCGGCGCGGTCTGGCCAAGGCCCCGGAACAGCGGCCGGAGAACGCCGAGGCGTTCGTGGCCGAGCTGGAGGGCGTGGCGCTCGCCGCGTACGGGCCGGACTGGGAGGAGCGCGGGCAGCGCAAGCTCGCGGCGCTGGCCGCGCTGCTGCCCCTGCTGTTCCCCTCGGCGGGCGCCCCGGCCGCCGGGACCACGGCGGTGGCCACGACCACGGTCTCCAGCCCCTCGCGCTGGGCTCCGGGCCGGCGCGGCCTGATCGCGGGCGGCGCGGCACTGGTCCTGGGGGTGCTCACGGCGCTCACCTACAGTGCGGCCGGCGGGGAGGCCGGCGGGGCCGCCGCGCTGAACGCGTTCGCGACGTCGAGTGCGAGCCCCGGCGCCACCGGACCGTCGCTCGCGCCGGGTCCGAGCGTGTCGGCCACGGCCTCGCCGTCGCCCTCCCCCTCGCTGTCCCCCTCCGCGTCCGCGTCCGCGTCGCCGTCGGCCACGCCGAGCCCGACCACGAGTACGAGTACGAGCCACTCGCCGGTGGCGACGCCCACGACCACCCCGCCGACGACGAGTCCGCCGACCACCACGCCCCCTTCGCCGAAGCCCACGGTGGTCGTCGGCGCGGTGTCCGTCACCCTCCGCGAGACGGGGCCCTCCCTCGGACAGGCGACGGTGACGGTCGACGCGAAGGGCACCGCGCCGGTGACGGTGGTCCTGGAATGGTTCACCGGCAACGCGGAGGGGAAGCTGGGCACGCCGGACGGCGCCCCCGACACCCTGACGTACCAGCCGGGCCGCGCTGCCGCGCCGCTCGTCAAGACCCACACCTTCGACGGCCGGGGCTGCTACTGGGGCGTGCGCGCCACCACCAGGCCCGCCGCCGGCAACGGTTCCTCGACCTCCCAGGTCTACATCAGGAGGTGCACGATCGGATGAGCGACGACGACTACAGCGCCACCGTCCTCGGCAGCCACTGGTTCAGCGGGCCGCCCCAGCCGGAGTCCGCCACCCGGCCCCTGCCCCTGCCGGAGTCCCGGCCCCACTCCCCCACCCC
>NZ_JBHYVA010000629.1:0-5058 GCF_042750055.1 Streptomyces sp. NPDC059456 | reverse complement strand
CCCGATCAGGCCGCCCGGTGATCGATTTCCGCCGGTTCCCCGCCCCCGGGTACACTCCCCCACGTTGCTCGGCGAGGGACGCCACGACGGTGACCGCACCGGTCAGGACCCGGCCTCCTCCGGACACCCGCCCAGTGTCACACCCTGCCGTGACCGGGGCGATCGGGGCCGGCCGCGGCGAGCGCCTCGGCGACGAGGCGCCGCAGGTGGTCGTCGGCCAGGGCGTAGACCACGCGGCGGCCCTCCTTGCGGGTGGTCACCAGCCCCGACATGCGCAGCCGGGCGAGGTGCTGGCTGACGGCCGGGCGGGCGGCTCCCACCGCCGCGGCCAGGGTGCCGACATCGGATTCCGCCGAGGCCAGGGTGTGCAGGAGAGCGAGGCGGGTGCGGTCGGCCAGCAGGCCCAGGATCCCGGCCGCGGCCTCGAAGGCCTGCGGGCCGGGTTCTTGCGGGTGCGAACCGTGCGCAGGTGATAGGTGCATGCGTGCGCTCATACGCACATACTAGGCGCGTGGGCGTCCGCGTCCGCCCGTCCCCGTCGTCCTCGTCGAAAGCGAGCACGCTGTGAGCCACCACCACGAACACCACGACGGGGCGTTGCGGGCGCGGCTGCGGCACCGGCTCGCCCACGCCGCGCACGCGTTCACCCCGCACCGCCACGACGCGGCGGCCAAGGTCGATCCGGCGATGGAGACCTCCCGCGAGGGCATGCGCACGCTGTGGCTGTCGGTGGGCGTCCTCGGCCTGACCACCGTCGTCCAGGCCGCCGTCGTCGTCCTGTCCGGTTCGGTGGCCCTGCTCGGCGACACCGTCCACAACGCCGCCGACGCGCTGACCGCCGTCCCCCTCGGCATCGCGTTCGTCCTGGGCCGACGGGCGGCGAACCGCCGCTACACGTACGGATACGGCCGCGCCGAGGACCTGGCCGGGATCGTGGTCGTCCTCACGATCGCCGCCTCCTGCGCCCTCAGTGCGCACCAGGCCGTGGACCGGCTGCTCCACCCCCGTGAGGTCACGCAGCCGTGGGCCGTCGCGGGCGCCGCGGTCGTGGGCTTCCTCGGCAACGAATGGGTGGCCCGGCAGCGGATCCGCACCGGGCGCCGGATCGGTTCCGCGGCGCTCGTCGCCGACGGCCTGCACGCCCGTACCGACGGGTTCACCTCGCTGGCCGTCCTCCTCGGCGCCGGCGGCTCCGCCCTCGGCTGGAGCCTCGCCGACCCGGTCGTCGGCCTGCTCATCACCGCCGCCATCCTCGTGGTGGTGCGCGACGCCGCGCGCGAGGTCTGCCGGCGGCTGATGGACTCCGTCGATCCGGCCCTGGTCGACACCGCGCACGGCGCGCTGCTCGGCGTGCCCGGCGTACGGGGCACCGGGCAGGTCCGCATGCGCTGGATCGGGCACGCACTGCGCGCCGAGGCCGACATCGTCGTCGACCCGCACCTCACGGTGGTGCAGGCGCACGCCCTGGCCGTCGAGGCCGAACACGCCCTCATCCATGCCGTCCCCCGGCTGACCGCGGCCACCGTCCACATCGACCACACCGCCGGCCACGAGGACCCGCACGCCGCGCTGGCCCACCACGGGAGCCGGTCGGGCTGACGCACGCGGCTGCGGGGCCGGTGCCCGTCAGCGGTGTGTATGGAGTGGGCCGTTTCCCGTCAAGGGGGCGTCAGGGACCGGGGCGCGGGGGACGGGTGCGGGGATAGCTTCGGTGTCGCGCCCCGGACTGCCTCCCCGCACTCGGGGCGTCACCAGTCGCCTCTTGCGGTTCCTCAGGGAGGGCCCCATGTGTCTGTTCCGCCACGAAGACGATCCCGAGCCCGAGGAACGGGTCCCGGCCGGACTCCTGTACGTGCCCGTCCGGCCGGGAAGGGGAGCGGAAACGGTCATCCGGCTGTTCCGCACGCCCCTGGGCGCCCGTACCGCCGTCGGGTTCACCAGCACGGACCGGCTGGCCGCCACGCTCGGCGAGGGCCAGGGCTGCATCCGCCTGTCGGAGGCCGTGCTGCGGGAGCTGTGCGAGCCGCTCGGCGCGGACCTGGTCACCGTCGATCCCACCCTGTCGGCTCCGCCGGCCGCTCCGGCGCCCGCCCCGGCGGCGCGGTTCCGCCCGGGCCTGCTCCCGGTCCAGGCCGGCTGAGGGGGGAGCAGTCCATGACCACTGCCACCCTGTCCGAGATCGCGGCGGGCGCGGACGAGCTGTCCGTCTGGCCCGCGTCGACGACCCGGCTGCCGCACGGCGGTCTCGCCGTCGGCGGGGTCCCGCTGACCGAGATCGCGGACCGCTTCGACACCCCGGCGTACGTACTGGACGAGGGCGAGGTCCGGGCCCGGTGCCGCACCTACCGCGACACCTTCCCCGACTGCGAAGTCCTCTACGCGGCCAAGGCCTTCCTCTCCCGCGCCATGGTCCACCGGGTCGCCGAGGAGGGGCTGGGGCTCGACGTGTGCTCGGCCGGCGAACTCGAACTCGCCGTCACCGCCGGGTTCCCGCCGGACCGCATCCTGCTGCACGGCAACGCCAAGTCGCCCCGCGACATCGCGAGCGCGCTGCGGCTCGGCGTGGGCCGGATCGTCATCGACAGCCCCTCCGAGATCGCCCGGCTGGCGGCCGCCGTCGGACCCGACGGACATCAGAAGGTGCTGGTCCGCGTCGTCCCCGGCATTTCGGCCGGCGGCCACGAGAAGATCCGTACCGGGACCGACGGCCAGAAGTTCGGCCTCTCCCTCACGGACGGCTCCGCGCAGCACGCCGTCGCCCGCATCCTGGGCCAGCCGCAGCTCGAACTGGTCGGCCTGCACTGCCACATCGGCTCCCAGATCACCGACGTCAAACCGTACGCCGGCGCCGTGCGCCGCATGGTGGGCCTGATGGCCCGCATCCGTGACGCCCACGGCGTGGTGCTCCCCGAACTCGACATGGGCGGCGGACACGGCATCGCCTACCGGCCCGGGGAGGCGGCACTCGACCTCACCGCGCTGGCCCGCCGGCTGCGCGCCGAGCTCAGGGAGAGCTGCGCGGCGGCCGGCCTGCCCGTGCCCCGCCTCGCCGTCGAACCCGGCCGTGCGATCGTCGGCCCGGCCGGGGTCGCGCTCTACCGGGTCCTCGCGGTGAAACGCACCGGGGACCGGGTGTTCGTGGCCGTGGACGGCGGCATGAGCGACAACCCCCGCCCGGCCCTGTACGGGGTCCGGTACGCGCCCCGGCTGATCGGCCGCCGCTCAGCCGCCGATCCGCTGACCGCCACGGTCGTCGGCCGGCACTGCGAGGCGGGCGACGTCCTCGCCACCGACGTGCACCTGCCGGGCGACGTCCATCCCGGGGACCTGCTCGCGGTACCCGTGTCGGGCGCCTACCAGATCTCCATGGCCTCGGGCTACAACATGGTCGGCCGTCCCCCGGTCATCGCCGTCGACGACGGCACGGCCCGGCTCCTCGTGCGCCGCGAGACCCTGGACGACTTCCGCCGCCGCGACGTCGGCGACTGAGGCCGGTTCCGCGCCCGCACAGCCCCGTCCCGCCGGACCGGGCTCCGCACCCCGATCGCCGGGTGCGGGGCCCCGGGCCACCATGGAGGAGATCCGTTCGTACGGGGAACCCGCCCGGGAGGCGGCGATGGCGCACACCGAGGGAGCGGCCGCGGACGTCCTGGTGGCGGGCGCGGGGCCGGTCGGGCTGACGGCGGCCGCCGAGCTGCGGCGGCGCGGGATCTCCTGCCGCATCGTGGACCGGCTGCCGGCGAGGCTGCCGTACGCGAAGGCGGTGGGGATCCAGCCGCGCACCCTGGAGATCTGGGACCGGATGGGCTTCGTCCGGGCCGCCCTGGAGGCGGCCGTCCTGATGCGCGGGCAGCTGACCTACGTGAACGGCGTGGAGCAGCCCCGGCTGGACCTGGCGCTGCCGCCCGGGGTGCCGTACCGCTTCGCCGCTCTGCCGCAGTACGAAACCGAGCGGCTCATCGAGGAGTTCCTGGCGGGCTTCGGCACGCCGGTCGAGCGGGGCACCGGGCTCGTCTCGTTCGTCCAGGACGCCGACGGCGTGACCTGCCGGCTCACCGGCCCCGCCGGGGACGAGGAGGTCCGGACCCGGTACCTGGTGGGCTGCGACGGCGCGCACAGCACCGTCCGCAAGGGGCTCGGCCTGGGCTTCGAGGGCGGCGCCTTTCCGGAGGAGTACATGCTGGCCGACGTGGAGGTCGACTGGGACCTGCCGTACGGGTACGGGGTGCGCGCCATGCACCGGGACGCCGGGGGCGCCGTCGACGACGTCCTGGTGTGCATTCCGCTGCCGGGCGCCGGACGCTACCGGGTGTCCATGATGGTGCCGCCCGAGCTCTCCGCCGCCCCGCCGCAGGGCGGTGACGGGGTGGTGCACGGCCTGGAGGGCGCGCGGGCCCCGGGGCTGGGCCACATCCAGACCGTGCTGGACCGGCTGTCGCCGCAGCCTGTCACGGCGTCGGCCATGCGCTGGTCTTCGGTGTTCCGGATCAGCCACCGGCTGGTGGACCGGTACGGGGGCGGGCGGGTCTTCGTGGCCGGGGACGCGGCCCACATCCATCCGCCGACCGGTGCGCAGGGCATGAACACCGGGATCCAGGACGCCTGGAACCTGGCGTGGAAGCTGGCGCTGGCCGTGGAGGGCGCGGCGGCTCCGGCGCTGCTCGCGAGTTACGACGCGGAGCGCCGGCCGGTGGGCGAGGAGGTCGTGGGCCGTACCGTCCGGCAGTCCGCCGAGGGCGTGCAGGCCGACCCGGAGGACGCGGACACTCTGATGATGCGCCAGGCCCAGCTGCTGGTCGGCTACCGGGGCAGCCCCGTCGTCCAGCGATGGGAGCCGGACGGCGGGCCCGGGCCGCGGCCCGGCGACCGCGCACCGGACTGCGGCGGGCTCACCGGGGACATCGCCGCGTACCCGCTGCGGCTGTACGACCTGCTGCGCGGCCGGGAGCACGTGCTGCTGCTGTACGGGCCCGCCGCGGCCGCGGCCGGCCTCGCCGGGGCGGCCTCCGCGGTACGGGGCGCGGCGGCGGGGCGGGTGGGGGAGTGCGCGATCCTCCC
>NZ_JBHYVA010000628.1:3852-5058 GCF_042750055.1 Streptomyces sp. NPDC059456 | reverse complement strand
ATTTTACAGCAGTACCCACTCCGAGCAGTGGTACTGACCCGTTCGTGGTGAGCTCGGGGGGCCTTCCCCTGGGGTCTGCCGGTGCCGGTACGACCGGTCGTCTAGTCGTCGCCGGAGAGGATCTGGAACAGGCGCAGCAGCTCCAGGTAGATCCAGACCAGGGTCATGGTGAGGCCGAAGGCCGCCAGCCAGGCCTCGTCGCGCGGGGCGCCGTAGGCGATGCCGTCCTCGACCTGCTTGAAGTCCAGGGCGAGGAAGCAGGCGCCGAGGATGACGCCGACGATGCCGAACAGGATGCCGAGGCCACCGCTGCGGAAGCCGAGGCCGTCGCCGCCCGCGAACAGCGAGAACAGCAGGTTCGCGACCATGAGCAGCATGAAGCCCATGGCGGCCGCCATCACGAAGCCGTAGAAGCGGCGGGTGACGCGGATCCAGCGCATCTTGTACGCGAACAGCACCGAGGCGAACACGCACATCGTGCCGAGCACGGCCTGGATGACCACGCCGGCGCCCAGGTAGGTGCTGGTGGCCGAGCTGATGACGCCGAGGAAGAAGCCCTCGAAGGCCGCGTAGCCCAGGATCAGCGCCGGGGAGGCCTTGCGCTTGAAGGTCTGGACGAGTCCGAGGACCATCGCGACGAGCGCGGCGCCGATGGCGATCCCGTACGACTTGTTGACGTTCGCCGGGTCGACGGGCAGGGCGATCCACGCGATCGTGGCCGTGAGGATGACCGTGCCGAGCGTCATGGCCGTACGGCTGACGACGTCGTCCATGGTCATGACGCCGGCGCGCGCGGGCGCCTGCGGCATGCCGGTGGCCACGTCGGTGGCGTAAGGATTCGTCGCGTACGGGTTGGTCCCGGCCTGCTGGTGCTGCGCGTCAAAGTTCGCGTAGCCCCCGCTGTCGCGGCTGAACCCCCGTCGCGAGAAGACCGGGTTACTGCTCCTCATCTCACTCCTCCATGGCCACGGTGCGCAGCCTTGCAACAAGAGTAATGCGTTAGCAAAAATCTGACCCTACTGCTCAGGGAGGATCTTTGCCCGTACCCGGGCCGGTTCCCCGTCCCGGGCAGGGGAAAACAACATGAACATCCGGAGGAGTGGGAAAACGGGACGGCGGGGGGGGGGGGCGGGGGCCCCCCCCGAGGGTGTTTTTGGGGGGGTTTGGGCTGAGGTTTTGTGGGAGGGGGGCGAAAAAGAACAAGCA
>NZ_JBHYVA010000628.1:0-3842 GCF_042750055.1 Streptomyces sp. NPDC059456 | reverse complement strand
GGGCCCTGTGTATTGGCGCCCGCGGCGGGGGCGGCCCGCGGGCGCCCGGCACCACAACAGACTCTACGGCGGGGGGGGCGGCCCCACCGGGGGGGGGGGGGGCGCCGCCGGCCCCCCCCCCGCCGTTCGTGTGTCGCGCGGTGTGGACAGAGCGTTGTCGTGCCCGGAGCCGGACTCGAACCGGCACGGCCTAAGCCAGCGAGGTTTAAGCTCGCCGTGTCTGCATTCCACCATCCGGGCAGGGCGTAGCGGCTCCCGTACATAAGCACTGAACGCTGCGCCCGAGCCTATCCGGATCATCCAGGCCATCAGTGGGCCGTCTATCCGATGTTGTCTGATTTTATTGGCGCTTGAGGGGCCGTCAGGCCCGAGAACGCACGGTGGGCCCGTTACGGGCGGCGATCACCCCCGATGCGGGATTGACGGGAATTCGACGGGTCGCGCCACCCCGCCCGCCACCCTCACGCCACCCCGGGCCACCCCCCTGCCGTCCGGTCCGCCGCCGGGGCGTCCCCGACTGCCGCCCGGCCGGCCGTCATACCAGAGGAGGAGGCGGGCCGCCCCGCGGTCAGACTCCAGTGGGCCTGGGAACGGGCACCGCGGCTGATCCCCGGCCGGGCGGGCGCGGCGAGGATGGAAAGGTCCCGCCGATCCGCAGACCGCACGAGGTCCGCAGCCCGAGGAGTCGCTCCCGTGACCACCATGAACTACGCCCCGCACACCACCCAGGCCGTGGCCGCCCGGGCCACCGGCCTCTCCAAGGTGTACGGCCAGGGCGAGACCCAGGTGGTCGCCCTGGACAACGTCTCCGTGGACTTCGGCCAGGGCCAGTTCACCGCGATCATGGGCCCCTCGGGCTCCGGCAAGTCCACCCTGATGCACTGCGTGGCCGGCCTGGACACCTTCTCCGCGGGCTCCGTCCGCATCGGCGAGACCGAGCTCGGCAGCCTCAAGGACAAGCAGCTGACCCAGCTGCGCCGCGACAAGATCGGCTTCATCTTCCAGGCGTTCAACCTGCTGCCGACCCTCACGGCGCTGGAGAACATCACCCTGCCGATGGACATCGCGGGCCGCAAGCCCGACCGGCAGTGGCTGGACGCCGTGGTCGACATGGTCGGGCTCTCCGGCCGCCTCTCCCACCGCCCCACCCAGCTCTCCGGCGGCCAGCAGCAGCGCGTGGCCGTGGCCCGCGCCCTGGCCTCCCGCCCCGAGATCATCTTCGGTGACGAGCCGACCGGAAACCTGGACTCCCGCTCCGGCGCCGAGGTCCTCGGCTTCCTGCGCAACTCCGTGCGCGAGCTCGGCCAGACCGTCGTCATGGTCACCCACGACCCGGTGGCCGCCTCCTATGCGGACCGCGTCATCTTCCTCGCCGACGGCCGCATCGTCGACGAGATGCTCAGCCCCACCGCCGACGGGGTGCTCGACCGCATGAAGGCCTTCGACGCCAAGGGCCGCACCAGCTGAGGGACCGACCCTCCCCCGGCCCCGCTGACCCCCTCGACATCCTGGACTCCTCCACCATGTTCCGTACCGCCCTGCGCAACGTCCTCGCGCACAAGGCCCGGCTGCTGATGACGGTGCTCGCCGTCACCCTCGGCGTCGCCTTCGTCTCCGGCACCCTCGTCTTCACCGACACCCTCGGCAAGGCCCTCTCCGGCCAGTCCGCCAAGAGCTACGACCACGTCGCCGTCTCCGTGACCTCGTACGGCCAGAGCCGGGGCGACGACGGGCAGAAGGAGGGCGAGCCCGGCATCAGCCAGCAGACCCTCGACAAGGTCAAGGCCGTCCAGGGCGTCGACACCGTCTCCGGCCGGATCTCCGGCTTCGCCGGCGTCGGTGACGCCAACGGCAAGCTGATCGGCACCGGCTGGGCCAACCGCGGCTCCAACTACGCCCCCGCGGCCGACGGCAAGGACCCCGCCTACCGCTTCACCGACGGCAACGGGCCCGCCGGCGCCGAGCAGATCGCGCTCGACAAGGAGACCGCGAACAAGGGCGGGTACAAGGTCGGCGACAAGGTCCGCGTTGCCAGCAACGGCCCGGTGAAGGAGTACACCCTCGCCGGTGTCTTCACCACCGACGACGGCCAGGTCAACGCGGGCGGCAGCCTCGTCCTCTTCGACACCGCCACCACCCAGAAGTTGTACCTCAAGCCCGGCTACTACCAGGAGCTCTCCGTCTCCGCCAAGGCCGGCGCCTCCGCCGACCAGTTGCTGACCGACATCAAGCCGCTGCTCGGCGGCGACAAGCACACCAAGGCCCAGACCGGCGCCGAACTCGCCAAGGAGCAGGCCGACTCCATCAAGAAGCAGATGAGCGGCATGAGCACCATGCTGCTCGTCTTCGCCGGCATCGCGCTCTTCGTCGGCATCTTCCTGATCTACAACACCTTCACCATGCTCGTCGCCCAGCGGACCAAGGAGCTGGCCCTGCTGCGCGCGGTCGGCGCCAAGCGCGGCCAGGTCATGCGGTCGGTCATGAGCGAGGCCCTGGTCGTCGGCGCGATCTCCTCCGCCATCGGCCTGGCCTGCGGCATCGGCCTCGCGGTCGGCATGCGCTCGCTGATGGACTCGATGGACGCCAAGATCCCGGCGGGCGACCTGGTCGTCGCCCCGTCGACGGTCGTCGCCGCCGTCGTCATCGGCGTGCTGGTCACGGTGGTCGCCGCGGTGTTCCCCGCCTGGCGCACCGGCCGGATCCCCCCGGTCGCCGCCATGGGCAGCGCCCATCTGCCGGCCAGCTCGAAGTCCCTGCTCCTGCGCAACGTCTTCGGCTCCGTCCTCGAACTGCTCGGCCTCGTCATGGCCCTGGGCGGGGTGTCGGTGGGCGGCGAGAACGGCCGCTACCTCATCGGCGGCGGCGCGTTCTTCCTCCTCATCGGCCTGATCGTGCTGCTCCCGCTGCTGTCCCGGCCGCTCATCGCCGCCGTCCGGCCGCTGCTGGAGAAGGTCTTCGGAGTCCCGGGCAAGCTCGCCGCGCAGAACGCCGTGCGCAACCCGCGCCGCACCGCCGTCACCGCCGCCTCCCTCACCATCGGCCTCACCCTCGTCACCACCCTGTCCGTGCTCGGCATCACCATGGGCAAGGCCGTGGACCGGATGAGCACCGACAAGATCAAGGCCGACTACAAGGTCTCCATGGCCATGGGCGGCGGCAGCCTCGACAAGAGCGTCGCCGAGACCCTCTCCAAGGCCAAGGGCATCAAGGCGGTCTCCCCCCAGTCGGCGTTCTCGCTGAAGATCGGCGACGAGTTCCGGGCCGCCTCGGGCGTGAACCCGGCCGCCATCGGCGAGATGCTCAACGTCGAGGTCGTCAGCGGCTCGCTGAACAGCCTCGGCAAGGGCGAGGTCGCCGTCGCGGAGAAGACCGCGACGAGCCGGAAGCTGTCCGTCGGCTCGACCCTCCAGGTCGTGTACGAGGACGGCCAGAAGGGCTCCCTGAAGGTCGGCGCGGTCTACAAGGACCTGGAGGGCCTGCTCTCCCCGTACGTCATCGACGACAAGATCCTCTCCGCGCACTCCGAGGAGCCGTACATCCCCGAGGTGTACGTCAACGTCACCGGAGGCGAGTCGAAGGCCGGCGAGAAGGCCGTCCTCGACGCCCTCGGCAACAACCCGGCGCTGTCCATCGCGACCCAGCAGGACATGCGCAACGAGATGGGCGGCATGATCAACACCGCCCTGAACATCATGTACGGCCTGCTCGGCATGGCGCTGATCATCTCGGTGCTGGGCGTGGTCAACACCCTGGCGATGTCCGTGTTCGAGCGGACCCAGGTGATCGGCATTCTTCGGGCGAACGGCCGCCAACCGATCCGGGGAAAAAACAATTTACCCCAG
>NZ_JBHYVA010000627.1:0-5060 GCF_042750055.1 Streptomyces sp. NPDC059456 | reverse complement strand
CCTTTGGGTGTCAATGTTTTGGTGTGGGGGTGTTTCCTTTCCGGCCGCTGCCCCCCTCCACGCGTTCCATAAGAGAGGTTCGATGACAGCAGAAAACCCGGCCAGCCCGCTCGGCGGCCACCTGGACGACGACGACTTCCCCGCCTACACGATGGGCCGGGCCGCCGAGATGCTCGGCACCACCCAGGGCTTCCTGCGCGCTCTCGGCGAAGCCCGCCTGATCACCCCGCTCCGCTCAGCCGGCGGACACCGCCGCTACTCCCGCTACCAACTGCGCATCGCCGCCCGCGCACGCGAGCTCGTGGACCAGGGCACCCCGATCGAGGCGGCCTGCCGCATCATCGTCCTCGAAGACCAGCTCGAGGAAGCCCAGCGCATCAACGCCGAGTACCGCCGCGCCGCCGAGTCGGCGGGCCCGCCGTCCGCGGCCTGAGACCGTACCTCGCGCCGGCAGGCCGCCGGCGGGGCTGTGGCATCCACGGCGGGGGCACGCTGCCCGGGTTTCTCTGGTGACAGGGTGTGCGGGCGTGTACCGTCTGAGTCAGCTGTCGTGGTTCGGAAGTTCCCTTTGCCCAAGCCTTCGGCGTGGGTGTTTTGCTGTGCTGTGCCGCAGGAACCAGGGCGATCACCTCCGCCTTCCGCACGCTGTGGGAGGCGTTCGTCGACTGGAAGGCATGAGTATGGCTACGGGAACTGTGAAGTGGTTCAACGCGGAGAAGGGCTTCGGCTTCATCGCCCAGGACGGCGGCGGCCCGGACGTCTTCGCCCACTACTCCGGGATCAACTCCTCGGGCTTTCGTGAGCTCCAGGAGGGCCAGGCCGTGACGTTCGACGTCACTCAAGGCCAGAAGGGTCCCCAGGCCGAGAACATCACCCCGGCGTAACCCTCCCCACCCGCCTCTCGACCGTACGGGAACCGGCAGTCCTGCCGGACCAGAGCGCCTACCGTGACGTGGAACATGCCATCGGCCCGCGCAGCATCTGTTGCGCGGCCCGATCTCATGCCGAGACTGTCTGCCGCAGCGTTGGGCTTCGACGGGGTGCTGTGCGAGCCGGCTCCTGTCACGACACCCGCGGGGGTCGACGGATGGCCGGGGCGTCTCGTATACGGGGACCACGATGCCCGCCGGCGAGCGGCGGATCCCGGCGTGTCGGCGGATGGTTCGGTGAGGGCCGCCGGGCGAAGGGGAAGCATCTCCTCATGAGGCTGATCAGTGAGGACTCTCGACCCGTCGCGCCGTCCGGCTGGAAGCGGTACGCAGCAGCGTCCGTCGCGGTAGCGGCGGCCGCGACGGCAGGTTCGGTGCCCGTCGATGCGGACAGTGATTGGTACCGCAATCTGCATAAGCCCGCCTGGCAGCCGCCGTCGTGGGCGTTCGGAGTGGTGTGGACGCCGCTGTATGCCTCGATCGCCTTCGCGGCCGGCCACGCGCTGGGCCGCACTCGGGGGCGGGAGCGGGCCGCCACGGCCCTCTCGTTCGGCGTGAACCTGGCGCTCAACGCCGGATGGACGTGGCTGTTCTTCCGCCGCCGCAGCCCCCGAGCTGCGCTGGCCGGCATGCTGATCCTCGATCTCAGCAACGCCGAACTCATCCGCCGTACCGCAGGGACCGACCCGGTCGCCGCCCGTGCACTGCTGCCCTACGCCGCCTGGTGCGTCTTCGCCACCGCCCTGAACGCTTCCCTCACCCGCCGCAACACGTGACGAACATCCGTCATGCACAGGCTGGCGATGCTTTGCCTGCCGGCTCACCGGTCGCTCAGCTGCGTACACGGGCGAGCTGGTCGTTCATCTTGCGCAGAATCCGCACCACGACGTGCAGTTCGGCCGGGCTGAAGCGGGCACGCGCGGCATCGAAGCCGGCAAGCCTTTGGGCGGGCTCGGTGGTTCAGGCGGTGACGGCGAAGGCCTGCTGGGGTTCGCCGGTGGTGCAGTAGGCGGTGACGGCGGTGAGGATCTCGTCCTCGGCGATCAGTCCGGTGGAGTCGGTGCGGTGTTCGGCGGCGACGCGGCGAGCCTGTCCCGGCTCCGCGCCGAGCGCGACCAGCATGAGGTCGACCGCGTTGACGGTGACGCGGCGGTCGCCTTCGTGGTCGGCGGCCGTAAACACCGCCCGGTGCCTGGGCAGGGCGATCCGGGTGAATGCTTCCGGGTCCTGGTGCAGGCCGGTTAGGGCGGCGCCGACGAACTCCCCACGGGTGATGCGGCCATCGAGGTCGCCGTCCGCGAGGCCGGCCATGCCCTCCCAGTACCCGTCGGCCGCCTCCTGCAGAGCGGCGGTCTGGCCCGTGCCGTCGGCGACGTCGAAGGCGCGAGCGACCCGCTCGGCCATGAGCTGGAAGTCCCGGCGGGTGAAGTGTCCGTCACCGTCCTGGTCGAAGGTGTGGAAGCGGGCCGCCATCTTGGCCCCGTAGTCATCGAGCTCACTCACGGGGAAACCTCGCAGGTCATCACAGCAGGAAGAACGCCGAGACTAGGCGAGCCACGGAGGCCTCGGTGCTGCCGCACATATGCCCCCGTGCGCCGCCACCGGTGGCCGGTCTCGGTCAACCCCCACCTCCTGGTCAACCAGAAGACCGAGGTCGACCCGGACCACCCGGCAGTCGACATCGGACTGCTCCGCGGCGCCCTCCTCGCGGGCTGATGCTGAACGGCCTGCGTCAGGACCGCATCCTCAACGAGGCAGTCGAGAGCGCCGACCCGCTCCGCCTGATGAGTCTGTTCGGTATCACCGGGCAGACCGCCATGCGCCACGTCGCCACCGCCCACCCCGAACGCACCGCCGAACTGCCCCGGTAGCCCCATGAGGCTACCCGCACGGTCGGACATGCCACACTCCCCAGCCCCGTCCCGCCGCCGTGCCGTTCGCGCTGAACGGCGGCCTCGCCGACGACGTCGGCCACCAGAGCCTGCCGTAGCGGCGACCGGAGAAATCGGCTGCGGCCCGGCGGCGTTCGTCCCTTACCCTCCCGACCATGCGCAACTCGACGATCCGTGCGGTCAACCGGCTCACCGCACGCTGGGCCGAACAAGCCGTCGCCGGCGACACCGGCACAGTCCTCACGGCCGTGGGGGTCTGGCCCCTGCTCGCCCTCCTGGCCGACGGCGCGGCCGGCCCCGCCCGCGGGGAACTCTCCGAAGCCCTCGGCATATCCGCCGACTCGGCGGCCGCGGCCGCACGCGAACTCCTCGCCGACCTGTCCGGCGTACGGGGCCTCCAGACGGCCACGGGGCTGTGGGCCCTGCAGGAGCTGCCCCTGGAGCAGCGGTGGCTGGACGCGCTCCCGGACGGCGCGCACGGGATGCTGACCGGCGACCCCGACACCGACGCCAAGACCCTCGACGCCTGGGCCGCCGAACACACGGGCGGCCTGGTCGAGCGGATGCCGGTCGACTTCCAGCCGCCCCCCGCGCACAACCAGCTGGTGCTCGCCTCGGCGCTGGCCCAGCGGCTGCGCTGGATCCAGCCGTTCCGCTCCGGGATCGTCGAGCCGTCCGAAGGCCCCTGGGCCGGACGGGGCCTCACCGCGCTGCGCCGCAGCACCACCCTCCTGGACCGCGTCCGCGTGGCGCAGACCCCGGCGGGTCCGGTCACGGTGCTCGAGGTGGTCGGCGACGGCGGCGTGGACGTCCACCTGGTGCTGGGCGCACCTGGTGCGTCGCCGCGCCGGGTGCTGTCCGCAGGGGTGGACGTGGTGACCCGCGCGCTCGCGGCCACCGGCGCGAGCCTGCTGCCCGAGGGGAGCCCGGGTCCCGGCCTGCGCATCGGGACGGTCCTGTCGCTGAATCCGGAGCCGTATCTCCACATCCAGACGACGGCTTTCGACGTGACCGCCGAGCACGATCTCCTCGACCATCGCGCCCTGTTCGGCCTCGCCTCCGCCTCGGACACCGGCGCCGGCCACTTCCCGGGGATCAGCCCCCGCCCCCTGGCCGTGGGCTCGGCACGCCAGTCGGCGATGGCCCGCTTCCACGCCGAGGGCTTCGAGGCCGCGGCCGTGACGGCCGTCGCGGCGTACGCCGGCGCGGCCGCATCGCCCCGGTTTCGCTACCGCACCCGGCAGGCCGAGGTCTGCTTCGACCGCCCCTTCGGCTTCCTCGCCGTCCACCGCACCTCCCGCCTGGTGCTCGCAGCGGGCTGGGTCACCGATCCCCTGCCGTACGAGGAGCCCGAGTACCCCGAGTACGAGGAGTGGCAGAAGCGGGCCGAGGAAGAGGCAGCGGACGCCGAGTGGGAGGCGGAGCAGCGGGCCTCGGCGGAGCGGGCGCAGGAAGCGCAGTGAGCGTCGCCGAGGGCTCCGGCGTGCCGGAGGAGAGGCCGGGCCTGCGCATCCGGCGGAGGGCCGAAGACGATGTCGAGGCGTGCCTGCGCGTCCTCGCCGAGGTCCACCGGCACGACGGCTACCCCCTCAACTGGCCTGAGCAGCCCGGCGCCTGGCTGTCGGACGGCCCCCAGCTCGGCTCCTGGGTGGCCGAGCTCGACGGCCGCCCCGTCGGGCACATCGGCCTGTCGCACGCGGCCGCGGGCGATTCGGCCCCCGCCCTGTGGAGCGGGCGGACCGGCGCGCCGCGGGAGGCGGCCGCCGTGGTCACCCGGCTGTTCGTCTCCCCCGGCGCCAGGGGGCACGCCCTCGGCGCCCTGCTGGTCGGGCGGGCAGTGGAGGAAGCACAGCGGCACGGACTGTATCCGGTGCTCGACGTCCTGTCCGGCGATGCCGCCGCGGCAGCCCTGTACGAGCGGCTGGGCTGGGAGCTGATGGACACCGTCGAACAGCAGTGGAGTCCGCAGCAGACGGTGTACGTCCGGTGCTATGCCGCCCCGCACGCCGCCCGGTGGGCCTCGGCCAGCGCCCGCGTTTAGCAGAAGGACGGGACGCGGCCGGTGCCGCCGCGGCCCGACACCCGGCACCGGCACGTGGTGTACGCCGGCCAGGGAGCCGCGCCTTCCGGGTGTCAGAGGGAGTACTAAAGGGTGTTGCAGAAGGCTCAGTTCTGGGCATTTTGCCTGTATGGGTGGGGTGTTGCGGGCTGAGCTGGTGTGGGTAGAGACGTTCACGGG
>NZ_JBHYVA010000626.1:0-5060 GCF_042750055.1 Streptomyces sp. NPDC059456 | reverse complement strand
CGAGCCGGCCCCGGAGGTGCCCGTGGGGGGCGCCCCCCGCGCCGGGGGGGGGGCCCCCGGGCCCCGGGGGGGGGGGGAGCGCACGGGCGCGGCCGCCCGGGGGGGGGCGGGCGGGCGAGGCGGGGGCGGACGCTCCCGGCGGCGCACCCGAGCTCGCGCAGTCCCCGGTGAACCCGGCGGGCCTGGGCACCGGGCGCCGTCGCGGCCGGGACGGAGACGGAAGCGGAACCGGCGGCGAGGCGGTTCAGAGCGGTCCCGGCCGGCCCGTTCCCCCGCAGGGCACCGCCATGCCCGCGCTCCCGCCGGCACCGCAGCCGGCTCCCGGCCCCGGTACGCCGGCGGGCCCGGCGACGCCCGTGCCGGCGACGACGCCCGTGCCGCCGGGGCCCGTACCGCCCGGGCCCGTGCCGCCGGTTCCGGTGACCGAGCACCCCGCCGGGCGGCGGCGCGCGCTGGGTCCGGCCGGCGCTCCGCAGCCCGCCGGTCCCGTGCCCGCGACGGGCCTCGGCCCGGTCCCGGCCACCGCCCAGGCCCCCGCACGTCCCATCGCCCCGGAGGGCGGCTTCGCGCTGCCCGCCGGCCCGACCCCGGCGGCGGCTCCCGCACCTGCCCAGGGCCCGGCCGCCCCTGCCCCTGTTGCCGCTCCTGCTCCTGTTGCCGCTCCTGCCGCGGGCGCCGCACCGGGCCCCGACGAGACCGCGGGCGACGCCCCGGCCGGGCGCCGCGGCCGCCGGGTGCTGGCCGCGCCCGGCGGCGAACCCGCGGCTCCCGCCGCACAGCCGGCCGCCGGCACGGAAGAGCCCGTACCGCCGACCGGCCGGCGGCGTGCGCTGCCCGCCACTCCGGCCTGGCCGGCTCCGGCGGCCCGGACCGCCGCCGAGGACGAGGAGGCCGCCGGACAGGCGGCCGTGCCCGCGGCCCGGCAGCCGCAGGACGCTCCGGAGGAGGCCACGCCCAAGCCGTTCAGCGTGCGCGCCCTCGGCACCCTCGGCCAGGGCATCTCGGTCGACTCCACGAGCACCAACGGCGCGGGCGGCACGGGCGGCTCCGGCCGTCGGCGCCGGCTCGCCGAGCCCGCGCCGCAGGGCCGGGCGTTCGCGATAGGAGCTCCCGAGGCGGGCTCCGACGAGGGCCCCGAGCCGCTGGACGGCCCGGGCGGCGCCGTCGAGGTCGTCAACCGGCCCGTACCGCTGCCCGTGGACGACGAGCTTCCGCCGGAGCCGCTGGACAACCCGCGCCGCCTCCTGGTGTGGCCGGCGCCCGACGTGCAGACCCAGCAGGCGCTCAGCGACCGGGGCTACCGCCCGGTGATCGTGCACTCCCGCGAGGAAGTGGACGCACAGATCGCCGCGTTCCCCGCCGCCCTGTTCGTGGACCCGCTGACCGGGCCGATCACCCGTACCGCCCTGCAGTCCCTGCGTCAGGCCGCGATCGCCGCGGAGGTGCCCGTACTGGTCACGGCCGGGCTGGGGCACGCCACGCGCGAGGCGGCGTACGGGGCCGATCCGGCCGTCCTGCTCAAGGCGCTCGCGCCGCGCGACAGCGAGCAGCACCCCTCCCGGGTGCTGCTGATCGAGGAGCACGACGAGATCGCCACGGCGCTGACGGCCGCCCTGGAACGGCGCGGCCTGCACGTCGCCCGGGCGGGTGCGGACACCGACGCGGTGGAGCTGGCGACGCAGATGCGGCCCAACCTGGTCGTCATGGACCTGATGCAGGTCCGGCGCCGGCGGTCCGGAATCGTGGACTGGCTGCGCGCCAACGGGCAGCTGAACCGGACGCCGCTGGTCGTCTACACGACCGCGGGGATCGACCCGGCCGAACTGCCGCGGCTGGCCTCCGGGGAGAGCGTGCTGTTCCTCGCCGAGCGGTCCACCACGGCCGACGTCCAGGGCCGCATCGTGGACCTGCTGGCCAAGATCGGCACCAACTAGTCATCCTGGCCCGATGGCCATCATCGACGCGAGTGAGCAGACCGTCCCCGCCGACAACGGCGAGGTGAACCTGCTCATCGCCCGGCAGGTGGAACCGGGGCACGAGGAGACGTTCGAGGCCTGGGCCCACGGCATCCTGGAGACGGCCGCGACGTTTCCCGGGCACCTGGGGTACGGGCTGTTCCGGCCGGCCACGGACGGCGGGCCGTGGTTCCTGGTCCACCGCTTCCGGGACCAGGCGGCCTTCCGGCGGTGGCAGGACTCGGCCGAGCGCGCCCAGTGGTTCTCCAACTGCCTCGGGCACCACCACACCGAGATAGCCCGGCGCGAACTGCACGGCATGGAGACGTGGTTCGCGAAGCCGGGTACGACCCGGCCCGCGCCGCCGCGCTGGAAGATGGCGATCAGCTCGGGGCTGGCCATCTTCCCGATCTCGCTCGCCGGGAACGCCGTGCTCGGGCCGTACCTGGTGAACGTGCACTTCGTCCTGCGGACGGCCGCCTTCGCCGTCGTCTTCAGCACCCTGATGACGTACCT
This sequence comes from Streptomyces sp. NPDC059456, assembly GCF_042750055.1. Taxonomy (NCBI): domain Bacteria; kingdom Bacillati; phylum Actinomycetota; class Actinomycetes; order Kitasatosporales; family Streptomycetaceae; genus Streptomyces; species Streptomyces sp. NPDC059456. The sequence continues at coordinate 2,589 of NZ_JBHYVA010000626.1, read as the reverse complement.
GGCGATGCCGGCCGTCAGCAGGCTGCTGCGGCCCTGGCTGACGAAGGCCGGCCAGGGCTGAGCAGGGACGGCCCGGGAACGGTCCGTCGCGTCAGCCGAGCGTGGTGACGACCAGCTCGCCGTCCGCGTACTGCTTGCGGATCACCTTCTTGTCGAACTTGCCGACGCTGGTCTTCGGGACGGCCGCGACGAACGTCCAGCGCTCGGGCAGCTGCCACTTGGCGATGGACTGGCCGAGGAAGACGTGCAGACCCGTGTGGTCCACGGTCGCGCCGTCCTTGAGGACCACGGTGGCCAGGGGGCGTTCGCCCCACTTGTCGTCCGGGACGGCGACGACCGCCGCCTCCGCGACCTCGGGGTGCGCCATCAGGGCGTTCTCCAGCTCGACGCTGGAGATCCACTCGCCGCCGGACTTGATGACGTCCTTGGCCCGGTCGGTCAGCGTGAGGTAGCCGTCGGGGCTGATCACGCCGACGTCGCCGGTCTTGAGCCAGCCGTCCGCGCTGAACTTGTCCTCGGGACGCAGCGCTTCGCCGGACGCGCCGCCGTAGTAGGCCCCCGCGATCCAGTTGCCGCGCACCTCCAGCTCGCCCGCCGACTCACCGTCCCAGGGCAGGACGTCGCCCGCGGGGCCCACCAGGCGCGGCTCGACGCCCGCCGGGAACCGGCCCTGGGTGACCCGGTACGGCCACTCCTCCTCGGTGCTCAGGCCGGCCGGCGGGTGCGCCATGGTGCCGAGCGGGGAGGTCTCGGTCATGCCCCAGGCGTGGCAGAGGCGGACGCCGAGCTTGTCGTAGGCGGCCATCAGGGAGGGCGGACAGGCCGCGCCGCCGATGGTGACCTGCTTCATGGAGGTGAGGTCGCGCGGCTTGGCGGTGACCTCGGCGAGCAGCCCCTGCCAGATGGTGGGGACGGCCGCGGCGTGCGTGGGCTTCTCCTGCTCGATCATCTCGGCGAGCGGGGCGGGCTGCAGGAAGCGGTCCGGCATCAGCATGTTGATGCCGGTCATGAAGGTGGCGTGGGGCAGGCCCCAGGCGTTCACGTGGAACTGCGGGACGACGATGAGGGTGGTGTCCCGGTCGGTCAGGCCCATCGACTCGGTCATGTTGACCTGCATGGAGTGCAGGTAGACCGAGCGGTGGGAGTAGACGACGCCCTTGGGGTCGCCCGTGGTCCCGGAGGTGTAGCACATGGCGGCGGCCGAGCGCTCGTCCAGCTGCGGCCAGTCGTAGTGCTCGGAGCGGCCCGCCAGGAGTTCCTCGTACTCGTGGACGCGGACGTCCAGCCCGTCGAGTGCGGAGCGGTCGCCGATGCCGGAGACCACCACGTGCTCGACGGTGGGCAGGTGCGGCAGCAGCGGTGCCAGCAGCGGCAGCAGGGTCCCGTTGACGAGCACGACCCGGTCGACCGCGTGGTTGACGATGAAGACCAGCTGCTCGGGAGGCAGGCGGAGGTTGAGGGTGTGGAGGACCGCGCCCATGGACGGGATCGCGAAGTAGGCCTCGACGTGCTCCGCGTTGTTCCACATCAGGGTGGCCACCCTGTCGTCCTGCCGGACGCCGAGCTCGTCGCGCAGGGCGTTGGCGAGGCGGGTGGCGCGGGTACCGATCTCGGCGAAGCTGCGGCGGTGCGGCTCGGCCTCCCCGGTCCAGGTCGTGACCTGGGATTTACCGTGGATCGTCATGCCGTGCTGAAGTATGCGGCTGACGAGGAGCGGTACGTCCTGCATGGTGCTCAGCAAAGCGTCCTCCCGGTGGGCGCTGCGGCGCTGCGGCGGCTACGGATGCTGCCGATTCTGCGCGCATACCGGTCGGCATGTCACTACCCGGCGGTACAAACACGGCAGGTAATCGCTGTTCGGGTACGCGGGGTGGCATCGTGCACAGGCCGGGGACGGAGCGGCGGTGCACGGCGCACAGGACGGGTCCCGTGGATGTTTCACGTGAAACGTCGGAGCCGTCAGCGGACCGGGGTGAGTTCCGGGTCCTCGCGGAGCTTGACCAGGGCCCGCGAGACGGCGCTCTTGACCGTGCCGATCGAGACCCCGAGCAGCTCGGCGGTCTGTGCCTCGCTCAGGTCCTCGTAGTACCGCAGGACGACCATGGCGCGCTGCCGGTCGGGCAGGCGGGTGACCGCGCGCCACATCGCGTCGCGCAGGGCCTGCGCCTCGGCGGGGTCGGCGGACGGTGTGACCTCGGGCTCCGGGAGCTCGTCGCAGGCGAACTCGTCGACCTTGCGCTTGCGCCACTGGGAGGTACGGGTGTTGACCAGGGCCCGCCGGACGTATCCGTCGAGGGCGCGGTGGTCCTCGATGCGGTCCCAGGCGACGTAGGTCTTGGTGAGGGCCGTCTGGAGCAGGTCCTCGGCATCGCACGGGTTGGCGGTGAGCGAGCGTGCGGTGCGCATCAGGACCGTGCCGCGGGTCCGGACGTACGCCGAGAACGACGGGTACGGCGTCGGGTTCGAGGCGAGCGTGCACACAGGCGTGGTCATGGCTCCACGCTAGAAGCGCGGTCTGCGCCTGGGATCGGCCGCAAGTGCCGAAGCCGGGTCCATCTCAGGTTGTAGGGGTGGGGTCCGCCCCACCTC
>NZ_JBHYVA010000625.1:0-5093 GCF_042750055.1 Streptomyces sp. NPDC059456 | reverse complement strand
TGGTTCCCCGCGGTCCGGGCCCCCCACCCCCCCCCCACCCCCCCGACCCCCACGTCCTTTCTCCCGAGGTGTCGCTGGCGCGGGGGCGCGGGGGGGGGGGCCCGGGCCCCCCCTCCCCGCGCTTACACTGGCCGGGTGGGGAGCATCGGAGACACCGAGAGTGCCGACTGGAAGAGCGACCTGCGGCAGCGCGGATACCGGCTGACCCCGCAGCGCCAGCTCGTGCTGGAAGCCGTCGACACGCTGGAACACGCGACGCCCGACGAGATCCTGGCCCACGTCCGCAAGACCGCCTCCGGGGTCAACATCTCCACCGTCTACCGCACGCTGGAGCTCCTGGAGGAGCTGAAGCTGGTCTCGCACGCCCACCTCGGGCACGGGGCCCCCACGTACCACCTCGCCGACCGGCACCACCACATCCACCTGGTCTGCCGCGAATGCACCGACGTGATCGAGGCGGACGTGGACATCGCCGCCGAGTTCACCGCGAAGCTCCGCGCCACCTTCGGCTTCGAGACCGACATGAAGCACTTCGCGATCTTCGGGCTCTGCAAGAAGTGCGCCGCCAAACAGCACGCCGCTCCGGCATAGGAGCCGCCCGGGCAGGGTCGTAGGCTGGGTGCCATGACCAGCAGCCCCTTGCTCCATCTCCCCGGCGCCGTACCGGCCGAAGGCCGCGACGAGGGCGTCGCCGCCCACTACGGAGAGCTGTACGGCGAACAGCGCGCGCTCGCCGACGGCCGCGGTTTCGTCGACCTCTCGCACCGCGGGGTCGTCACCGTCACCGGACCGGAGCGGCTGAGCTGGCTGCATCTGTTGCTCACCCAGCACCTCACCGAGCTGCCGCCCGGGCAGGCCACCGAAGCGCTGATCCTCTCCGCGAACGGCCACATCGAGCACGCCCTCTACCTCGTCGACGACGGCGAGACCGTCTGGGCGCACGTGGAGCCCGGCACCCAGGACGCGCTGATCGCCTACCTGGAGTCGATGAAGTTCTTCTACCGCGTCGAAGTCGCCGACCGGACAGCCGACTTCGCCGTCGTGCACCTGCCGGCCGGCTCCATCGCCGAGGTCGCCAAGGAGCACCCCGTACGGGAGACCGCGCACGGCCGCGACGTGTTCCTGCCCCGCGCCGAACTGGAGGCCTTCGCCGCCTCCCACGGCCCCGCCGCGGGCCTGCTCGCGTACGAGGCCCTGCGCGTCGAGGCGCACCGGCCGCGGCTCGGCCTGGAGACCGACCACCGGACCATCCCGCACGAGCTGGGCTGGATCGGCACCGCCGTCCACCTCCAGAAGGGCTGCTACCGCGGCCAGGAGACGGTGGCCCGCGTCCACAACCTCGGCAAGCCCCCGCGCCGCCTCGTCTTCCTGCACCTGGACGGCTCCGAAGTGCTGCTCCCGGCGCACGGCACCCCGATCCGGCTCGCCGCCGACGGCGAGGAGGGCCGCCAGCTCGGCTTCGTGACCACCGCGGTCCGCCACCACGAGCTGGGCCCGATCGCGCTCGCCCTGGTCAAGCGGAACGTGCCGGTCGACGCCCCGCTGCTGGCCGGTACGACGGCAGCCGCGCAGGAGGTCGTCGTAGCCCCCTGACCGCTCGGGCGGTCTCCGGCGTTTCGGACGCCCCGGGCGTCTCAGACGTCGATGACGATGGTGAACGGGCCGTGGTTGGTCAGCGAGACCCGCATGTCCGCGCCGAACCGGCCCGTCTCCACCGTCGCCCCCAGCGCGCGCAGCTGCGCGACGACCTCGTCGACCAGCGGCTCGGCGACCTCGCCCGGCGCCGCCGCGTTCCACGTGGGGCGCCGGCCCTTGCGGGCGTCTCCGTACAGCGTGAACTGCGAGATCACCAGCAGCGGCGCGTTCACGTCGCTGCAGGACTTCTCCGCCTCCAGGATGCGCACCGACCACAGCTTGCGCGCCAGCTGCGCCGCCTTCTCCGGGGTGTCGTCGTGGGTCACCCCCACCAGCACGCACAACCCCTCGCCGACGATCTCGCCCACGGTCTCGCCGGCCACCACGACGCTCGCGCCGTCCACCCTCTGCACCACTGCTCGCATACCACCTGTGTACCAGGCGTGCACCCATCAGGGGCCGATCGGGTGGAGTGGGACTGCATCCGCACCACGGAGAGTGGCACGATGCACGCAGGCGGTGCTTCCCCCCGGTCCTGTGGGCCGGGGGCGACCCCATGCACCGGTCGAGGGGACGGACACGTCACATGAACACTTCTGGTACCTCCGTACCTGCATCACCCGCGGCCACTCCGACAGCCGCGGTCCGACCGCCCGCGCAGCGCACGGGCGAGGAGCAGGCGCCGACCACGCCCGCCACCGCGCTCGGCCTGCCCGAACTCCGCACGCTGCGCCGGGAAGCGCAGCGCGACGAAGCCGACCTGAGTTACGTACGCAGGCTCCTCCAGGGCCGGATCGACATCCTGCGCGCCGAACTGGCCCGGCGCAGCGATCCGGAGGCACCGGTGACCCCGGAGCCACCGGTCGTCGACCGGCTCTCGGAGATCCTCGCCGACGCGCCCTCGCGGCGCAGCGCCTCCGCCCGGCACGTCACGCTCGGCACCCCGCACAGCGAGGAGTTCCGGCTGCTGGCCGCGGAGATGCTGTCCGACGTCGAGCTGTCGGACCTCGACGCCCGCACCGACGGGGAACTCCACGACGCGATGGGCCGCCTGGTCCGCTACGAGCAGCAGGTCTCGCGGCGCCGCCAGCAGCTCCAGCGCACGGCGGACGACTGCAGCGCGGAGATCACCCGCCGCTACCGGGAGGGCGAGGCGCAAGTGGACGACCTGCTCGCCTAGTCCGGCGGCCCGTCGGCGCGGGTAAATTCGGGCGACTCGCGCCGGGGCGGCGGTTTAGCGTGGCCGGTCATGAGCGCAGACGTCCGGCCGATCGCCGAATCCGAACTCCCCGAGTGGCTCAGGGCCGTGAACACCGGCTTCCTGCGCCCCGACCCCGTCACCGAGTCCGACCTCGCCCAGCGGGCCAAGCACACCGACCCGGACCGCACGCTGGGCGCCTTCGACCATGACACGGGACGCTGCGTGGCCACCCTGCGCTCCTTCGCGCAGGAGCTGACCGTTCCCGGCGGGGCGTCGGTGGCCGCGAGCGCCGTCACCAACGTCGCCGTGCTGCCCACGCACCGCCGGCGCGGCCTGCTGACCCGGATGATGGCCACCGAGCTGGCGGCCGCGACCGCACGCGGCGACGTCGTGGCCACCCTGATCGCCGCCGAGTACCCGATCTACGGACGGTACGGGTTCGGGCCCGCCGCCGCGGTCTCCGAGTGGGAGATCGACGTGAGCCGCACCGGGCTCGACGCACGCTGGGCCGGGCCCGGATGCGGCGGCCGGATCGAGCTGGTGGACGTCGCCGAGGCGCGGACGATCGGCCCCGGACTGCACGAGCGGCTGCGGGCTCTCTCGCCCGGCACGGTCGACCGCACCGCGCGCTGGTGGAGCCTGGCCACCGGGCTGGAGGAGATGTCCGGCCGCCCGTACAAGAGCCACTTCCACGCCGTGTACCGGACGGCGGACGGCGAGCCCGCCGGCCTCGTCGCGTACACGTCCGACAGCCACTGGACGGACGGCAAGGTCCCGCTCAACACCGTGCAGGTCACGGACCTGATAGCGGTCACCCCGGACGCGCAGCGCGCCCTGTGGCACTTCCTGTGCTCCATCGACTGGGTCCTGAAGGTCCGCACCGGCTACCGCGCCCCCGACGACCTCGTCGCCGAGCTGCTGCCCGACCCGCGCGCCGCCCGGATCGTGACCTCCGCCGACTTCCTGTGGGTGCGCCTCCTGGACGTCGTACGGGCGCTGGCCGCGCGGACCTACGCCGTGCCCGGGGTCCTCGTACTCGACGTGACCGACCCGGCCGGGCCGGCCGCCGGCCGCTACCGGCTCGACGCGGGCACGGGGGAGTGCACGCGCACCGAGGACCCGGCGGACCTGCGCCTCGACGCCTCGGCGCTGGGATCCCTGTACCTCGGCGACGCATCGGCGGTGCGCCTCGGCGAGCTCGGCCGGATCACGGAGCAGCGGGCCGGGGCGCTCGCGCTGGCGGACGCGGTGTTCCGCACGGCACGCCGCCCGTGGTGCCCCGACGTCTTCTGACCCCGCAGTCTTGTCCTGTTAGCGGAACGAACCGAGGAGTGGACTGAGCCACGTGGCTTCGATTGTGGAAACCCTGCGGGCGGCGGGCTGCGTGTTCGCCGAGGAGGAAGCGGAACTGCTGACGGCGGCCGCCCGGGACGACGCACACCTGGCGGACCTGGTGGCCCGCCGGGCCGGCGGCGAACCGCTGGAACACGTCGTCGGCTGGGCGGAGTTCTGCGGACTGCGCGTGCGCGTGGGCGAGGGGGCGTTCGTACCGCGCCGGCGCACCGAGTTCCTGGTGCGGGAGGCCGTGGCCCTGGCCCGGCCCGACGCCGTCGTCCTGGACCTGTGCTGCGGCGTCGGCGCGCTCGGCGCGGCGGTCGCGGCGCAGCTGGGCCCCCGGGTGGAACTGCACGCCGCGGACATCGACCCGGTGGCACTGGCGTACGCCCGGCTGAACGTGGCCCCGTACGGCGGGCGGGTCCACGAGGGCGACCTGTACGCCGCGCTCCCCGACTCGCTGCGCGGCAGGGTGGACCTCCTGGTGGTCAACGCCCCCTACGTACCGACCCGGGAGATCGGGCTGCTGCCCCCGGAGGCCCGCGAACACGAGCCGCTGACCTCCCTGGACGGCGGCGCGGACGGCCTGGACGTCCACCGCCGGGTCGCGGCCGGGGCCCTGCCCTGGCTGGCACCGGGCGGCAGACTGCTGATCGAGACGAGCGCCCGCCAGTCCCCGCAGACGGCCTCGGCCCTCTCGGCGGCGGGCCTGACGGTCCGCGCGGCCACCTCGGAGGAACACGCGGCCACGATCGCCATCGCCACCCGCGCGGCCTAGGGGAGCTCGGGGGTCACGAGGGCCGTGGCGAGGGAGCGGCCGGTCCGGCGGGCCCACCGAGTCCGCTCCCGGACCAGTCTCTGAAACACAACACCGAGCCCCCCAGACCCACAGAGAAAAGCGCGTGTGTGGGGGTAGCTTGAG
>NZ_JBHYVA010000624.1:0-5108 GCF_042750055.1 Streptomyces sp. NPDC059456 | reverse complement strand
ACGCGCCGAGTACCTGCGGCTCCTCGCACTGGGCTGCACGCCGAGCCTGGCCGCGCAGTTTCTCTTCGACGTGGCCGGTAAGACCAGCCACTGGCGCCAAATCGATCCGGCGTTCGCGAGGGCCTGCGATACGGCCAAGGAACTCGGGGCCGGGCAGCCGGCGCCCGCCGGGGCGCCCCGTTTCACCCCAGAGCGCCACCGCATCTTCCTCGGGCACTTGGAAGCCGGCCTGTCCGTCACCGTCGCCGCGGCCAAGGTCGGGATCACCACCGCCGTGATCCACGAACGCCGCAAACGCGATCCCGCGTTCGCCGCCGCCATGGACGCCGCTCACCAGGCCTACCCGCGCAACCCGGACACGACGCCCGACGCCGAGGACTGGGAAGCGTTCTTCGGCAACCTGCGCCCCGGTGTCGCGCTGCGCCAGGCGGCGCTCGCCGCCGGTATCCGGCCCGAGGCCGTCTACCACCGCCGTCGCGCCGACCGGGCATTCGCCCGCCGCACCGACCGGCAATGCACCGCTCTGTAGCCCCGGCGGACAGGCCGTGGGGGGTGCGCCCGTTGTGTCCTGCCGCGGGGTCATTCCATGCCGAGGGCGGGGTCGGGCCGGCAGGGGGGCAGGCTTGTACGCCATCGGCCAGCGACTGCCTCGCCTGGTCCAGGCTGGCCCGTGCAGCGCTTGCGGGCATCCCAGCATCCGCTTGCGCGGACGCGGACCGGGAGCCGGCCTACTCCGATGCCGCGTTCGATCGGCCACGCGGGCGGTTCGGGCAGTCTGCGGCCGCATTTCGTGCCCGGGTGGGTGGGGTCAGGTGTGGATGCGGCTGTTGGTGCCGTCGTGGTGGTCGGCGTGTTCGTCGTTGAACCAGTAGTCGTCGGCGGCGAGGTAGCGGAAGGCCTGGCTGGTGTGGGCGGGGAGTGAGACGCGGGCTGTGCGGGTGCCGTTGCCTTGGGGTTCGAGCGGGTGGGCGGCGGGGTTCCAGTGGTTGAACTCCCCGACCACGCTGACCGGCCCGTCTGGGGTGTCTGCGGGCAGGACGAAGGTGACCTGGGTGCGGTCCTTGAGCTGCTTGCGTTCGAGCACGGTGGTCTCCAGCCGTGGAAGTCGTCGGAGGTGCGGGCATCCTTGCCTGTGCGGCGGCCGGTCACGGTGGGACGTGGCCGCGGGCCCGTGTGCCGGTCATCGTCGTACGACCACCGTTGTGACGACGGCGGATCAAGGGGTGGCTGAGCCGTGAAATTGGTGTGCGGTCTCTCCGGGTGGTGTCTAGGGTCGGGGGATTGATCAGGGGAGGGACTTTCATGCAGGTCAGGTACGGCAGTCGGGCGGCAGCTGTGGCGGTGTGCGCAGCGCTTGCGGTCGCAGCCGCAGGCTGTGGGCGGGGGCCGTCGGCGGCCTCGGGGCCGCAGGCCGAGGCCGGGCCCGCGCCGGCGGCGTACGCGGGGGTCACGGAGCTGCCCGAGTCGCTGGCTTCGGACGGCACGACGATCATGGTGGGGGATCCCCGGGCCAAGACCGTCGTCCACCTCTACGAGGACCCGCGGTGCCCGGTGGTCGCGGAATTCGAGTCGACCGGGGCCAAAGCGATCCGCGCCCAGACTGTGGGCCGTCAGGTGAGGACGGAATACACCCTGGCATCGTTCAAGGACGCCCGCCTGGGTGGCGATGGCTCCAAGCGGGCCGTCAACGCGCTGCGCGCGGCGCTGGAGGCGCAGAGGTTCACCGAGTACCACGCCGTGCTGGTGGAAAGCCAGGCGGAGGTCGAGGCGTCCGGCGGCTATACCACCGAGCGTCTGCTGGAACTCGCGGCACGGGTGCCGGGGCTGCGGAGCGAGACCTTCGATGCCGCGGTGACCGCGATGAAGTACGGCGACTTCGTGACCGCGTCGCAGACCGCTTACCAGCACACCGGGGATGATCCGCTCGGGCCGGGCACCCCCGCCGTCACCATCAACGCGAAGATGGTCCCGGAGAAGATCTACGGCAACCTCTTCGAGGAAGACCTCGCCGCGGATCTGCTGACGACCATCCGTAAGGACCCGGTGACCTGGCAGCTCCACCGCTCCTAGTACTCCAGCCATGCTTCGCGATCTGGTTCGATGGGCTACGGGGGCGACTTGCCTTGGCCAGATCGCAGGGGGAGACAGATGGACGAGCATACGGTCATGCTGAACATGCTTGCGCAGGACTTGCGTCCGATCGAGCAGGGTGTCGAGTGGTTCGAAGGTCTGCCGGCTGAGAACCAGTTCGAGGTCCTGCGGGAGCTGTGCGGACACTGCATGCAAGCCCGCGCAACGGAGGAGGACGGGCCCAAAAGCGTTCGACGTGCTGGCCTTCGGCCGACGTACACGCCTGCGGTTCTGATCACGCGTGGGCAGCTGAACGTGCAACTGGAAAAGATCATTAATCTGCCGCAGGACGAGCGGGTGAAGTCATTTCGGCTGTTGGTGGCGCTGCTGGGGGTGTCGGACGAACGTCGTCGGAAGCGATTCTGCGCTGGCGGGTGCGGTCATGACTGGCACCAGTTGGCGGGTGGAACCGATTGGAGAGCGGCCACCGCGTGAGCATCAACGGTTGCGTGGACTTCTGAAGAGGGTGTCTTGGCCGCGAGCCAGGGCGTAGAGCTTGGGTTCGTGTGGCGAGGCGACGTTCCCTGGGCTGCAGCCGGCCGTCCGCAGCCGGGAGGGTCTGGTTGGAGTGCGGGTAGCCCGTGCCGATAGGGCGTGCATGGGCAAGGGCGGTGCCCGGCATCGCCGGGGGCAGTACCACCCGGCCGCCCTACACCTGCAACGGCGGCAGGTCTTGAACAGCCGCCAGGGGTGCGTGCATGAGCAGCTGATCGGGGGAGCGGCAGGGGGTCGTGCATCACCGGGCAGTGATCGTCGGCACAGCGAGAGCGAGCGATGGCGATGGCAGGACTACTGCCTGGAGAGACCCAGACCCGTCCCCGGAATGAGTCCATGCCGTGGCCCGCTCAGCCGCGACACGGAGGGCGTTGCGCGCCGATGTCCGTGGCAGCCTGATATCGGGGAGATCACGATGTGCGAGGCAGGTATGTCCGGTGCTGGTGCGAAGGGTTGGCTCCCGTACGGTGTGGATTACCCCAGCTCTTGGCGCCACCCGGTTCCGGGTGGCGCAGAGTGCTGGGCCTATCCGTAGATTCCTGTGGGGGGAACACCATCATGCGCACCACGCTCGCCTTCCGTACCGTCTTCACGGCTTCTGCCCTGTCTCTGGTACTGCTCGCCTCCGCCTGCGGTAGCTCCGGCAAGGCCGACGAGAAGGGCGGTGCTGCGAAGGCCGACGCGAAGCCGTCGGCATCGACTTCCGCATCTGCTCCGGCGGCTCCGGCGGCTCCGGCGGCCAAGGGTAAGACGGACGCGGAGCTGGCGGGCGTGATCCTGGTTCAGGCGGACCTGCCCGACCACCTCTTCAAGACCGTCTCCGAGAAGGACGTGAAGGCCGGGGAATCGGCCGTCAGCGACGTCCCCGAGTGTCTTCCGGTGTTGCGGGCGATGGCCACCGCGCCGATCGGCAGCCCGACCGGAGCGGTACGGACCGCAGTGACCGCCAAGCCGAAGCCGGTGAGCAAGGACGCCAGCGAGGAAGACAAGCAGCTCGCCATCCAAAATGCCCTCGGAGTGACCGCCACCGTGGTCAGCCTGTACTCGTACGACGGCGACGGCGCGGAGCGGGCCTTCCGCTCGCTCGGCGACGCGGGCCTGCCCTGTGCGAAGGGGTTCGTGCCCACCGTGGCGGGCGAGCAACTCGGCAGTACCACGGTGCGTCCGTTCACCAAGGTCGAAGTCGGAGACGAGACTCTGACCTACACCCTTGCGATGGAGGACGACGAGGTCGGACGCATTTTGACTGAGCTCGTGGTCGTACGCAAGGCCAACACCCTCGCTCTCTTCTATGCGCAGAGCATGAGCGGCACCGCCGACCATCCCAAGGAAGTCGTCGAGGCCCAGGCCAAGAAGCTCGGCTGACGGACCGCACGAAGTACCCATTCCTGCGTGCGTCAATCGTGATCCACGGTGATTCGATCACGCGTACGATACGGGCGTGATCGTCGCATCCGTGGACACCACCTCACAGAGCTACGCCATCGGCCACGTGGTCGGCGTCCTGTCCGTCGCCGTTGTCGCCATCGTGCTGCTCTGGCGTCTCACCCGTTCCTGGCGCGCGCCGTCGACCCCGGCCGGCGGCGATCCCGCGGGAACCCTGCGCGAGATGCGGAAGCGGCGCCTGCTCATCGCCGGTGTGACGGTGCTGATCGTGGCGGGCGCGGGGGCACAGGCCGCGGCTTCCTATGATCCCGAACCCCGTGCCTCGGAGGCGGCAGCGACCGGGTCCGGATCCCCAAGCGCGAGTGCTTCGCGTGCGGTTGTCCTGCCGGACACTTTTGCGGGTTTTCAGCTGATGACCGGTGACGCTGCTCAGCAAGCCGAGGCGGCCGTGTTGGCAGGCCGCAAAAAGCCAGAGGGATCGAAGTTCGGCTATTACGACAAGGACGGGGACGGCAACCTCGACCTGTTCGTATCCGTCAACAGCGCGGAGTGGTCCCCCAAGGTCCGCAAGGAGAAGGCCAACAACTCGATCACGCAGGAGTTTCGTGACTTCTTCGCCGGCGCGAAAGCCCACGACGTGACCCCCTTCGAGGCGGGACCATACGGCGGACGCCTCAGCTGCGGCCTCTCCCCGGGCCCCAACGGCGATCAGGCGGTGTGCGCCTGGAGCGACGCCACTACTTTCGGCGCGGTCCGGATCCTGCCGCAGACCACCCTCGCCGACGCCGCCAGCACCACCCTCACACTCCGCAACACTGCCACGCACTGAACCGGGCAGCGACCATCGAGTCCTCCCTTCCTCCCTTCCTCCCTCTTCGCCGGTCCCACGGAACGCCTCGACGGATACGGCCGGTCATGAGAGCGGCTCCCAGCCGATCGGCCGTCAAGGGTCCTGCGCCATGAGGAGAGACACGCAATAGAGGTCGGCGGTCGTAGGGGTGTGCGACGCTGACGTGATGTCGCTTTCCCCTGTTCCTGCGGAGCCGGTAACGCCGGATCCGGTGCGTGTGGTTGCGGACACGCTGCTCACTCAGTCC
>NZ_JBHYVA010000623.1:0-5110 GCF_042750055.1 Streptomyces sp. NPDC059456 | reverse complement strand
CGCCGGGGGCCGGCCCTGCGCTCGGTGGTGGAGCGGGGGCCCCGGGTCAGAACGTGAGCACCCCGCGGGCCACGCGGCCGTGGTGGGCGTCGTCGACGGCCTTGGCGAAGTCCTCGACCGGGTAGACCTCGGTGACGAGTTCGTCGAGCAGCAGCCTTCCCTGCCGGTAGAGCTCGGCGTAGAGGGCGATGTCGCGCTGCGGGCGGGAGGAACCGTAGCGGCAGCCCATGATGGTCTTGTCGAGGTACATGGACGAGACCTGGAACGAGGCCTCCTCCTTGAAGCCGGGCACGCCGAGCAGGACCGCCTGTCCGTGCCGGTCGAGGAGGTCGACGGCCTGCCGGATCAGCTTGACGCTGCCGACGCACTCGAAGGCGTGGTCGGTGCCCGTCGGCAGGATCTCGCGGACCGCCGCCGAGGAGTCCGCCACGGCCGAGGCGTCGATGAAGTGCGTGGCCCCGAACCGCCGGGCCACCGCCTCCTTCGCCGGGTTCGCGTCCACCGCCACGATGGTGCCCGCGCCCGCGATCCGGGCGCCCTGGATCACGTTGAGCCCGATCCCGCCGGTGCCGATGACGACCACCGACTCGCCGTGGTCGACGCGGGCCCGGTTCAGCACGGCCCCCACGCCGGTCAGGACGCCGCAGCCGATGAGCGCCGCCGAGGTCAGCGGAACGTCGGCCGGGATCTTCACCGCCTGGACGGCCTTGACGATCGTCCGTTCCGCGAACGCCGAGTTGGCGGCGAACTGGAAGAGCGGCTTCCCGCCCCGGGAGAACGGCTGTCCGGGCATCCCGATGGCCTTGCGGCACATGGTGGGCCGGCCCCGGTCGCAGTCGGCGCAGGCGCCGCAGTTGGCCAGGGTCGACAGGGAGACGTGGTCGCCCGGCGCCACGTGCGTGACCCCGGCCCCGACCGCCTCCACCACTCCCGCGCCCTCGTGCCCCAGTACCACCGGCGGCGGGAACGGTATCGTCCCGTCGATCACCGACAGGTCGCTGTGGCACAGCCCGGCCGCCGCGATCGCGACCAGCACCTCCCCCGGTCCCGGGTCGCGGATCTCCAGGTCCTCGACCACCTGGGCCTGCTTGCCGTCGAACACGACGCCTCTCACCTGGGCTCCTTAGGCAGGCCGAGCACGCGCTCGGCGATGATGTTGCGCTGGATCTCGTCCGAGCCGCCGTAGATCGTGTCGGCGCGGGTGAACAGGAACAGGCGCTGTGCCTCGTCGAGTCCGAGCTCGTAGGGCAGCTCCGGCGCCCAGTCCGCGGGCCCGGCGCAGGCCGCGGCCCCGCGGACCGCCACCGCCAGCTCGCCGAGCCGCCGGTGCCAGCCGCCCCACAGCAGCTTGGCCACGCTCGGCGCACCCGGATCGCCCGTGGTGCCCAGGGTCCGCAGGGCGTTCCAGCGCATGGTGCGCAGTTCGGCCCACTGCCGTACGAGGCGCTCGCGCAGGACGGGGTCCGCCGCGCCCGAGGACAGGTGGGACGCCACCACCCGCTCCAGCTCCGCCGCGAACCCGATCTGCTGGACCAGCGTGGAGACCCCGCGTTCCAGGGCGAGCAGTCCCATGGCCACGGTCCAGCCGTTGCCCTCCCCGCCGACGACCTCGGCCGCCACCGCTCCGTCGAAGAACACCTCGTTGAACTCCGAGGTCCCCGACATCTGGCGGATCGGCCGGACCTCGACCCGGCCGGGCTGGTCCATCCGCACGAGCAGGAACGACAGCCCCCGGTGGCGCCGGGAGCCGGGTTCGGTGCGGGCCAGGACGAAGCACCAGTCGGCGTCCCGGGCCAGGGAGGTCCAGATCTTCTGCCCGGTGACGCGGAGGGACCCGTCGCCGGCGTCCCGCACCGCGCTGGTACGGATGCCCGCGAGGTCGGACCCGGCGCCCGGCTCGCTGTACCCCTGGCACCACAGCTCCTCGCCGCGCGCGATGGCGGGCAGGAAGCGGCCCCGCTGCTCCGGGGACCCGTACGCGATCAGGGTCGGCGCGAGGAGGTTCTCGCCGATGTGGCCGACCCGGCCGGGGGCGCGCAGCGCCGCGTACTCCTCGGCCCAGACGACCTGGCCGGTGAGGGAGAGCCGCCGGTTGCCGTGGTCCTCGTCCGGCCCCGTGTCCCAGCCCTGGCCGATCCAGCCGCCGCGGCCGAGTTCGCGTTCCCAGGCGCGCCGGGTGTCGATGCCCTCGTGTTCGCTGCCGGGTCCGCCGCGGCCGAGGACCTGCGCGTACGGGCCCACGAGGTGCTCGGTGAGCCAGGCACGGGCGCGGGCGCGCAGTTCCTCGTCCTCGGTCCCGAAGCCGAAGTCCATGTCGTCGGGGCTCCCCTACGCGTTGGGGCGGTCCTTGGCGGCCGCCGTCTTGGCCATGGCCTCCAGCTGCGCCAGCATCGGCATCGGGTCGGTGCCGACCGTCCCGGGCAGGAAATCGGCGATCCTCTCGGGGGTCCAGGAGCCCTCGGCGTAGCCGGCGCGCAGTTCGCGCGGCTGCGCCCAGACGGCGATCTTCGGGCCGGCGATCGTGTAGACCTGCCCGGTGATCCGCTCGCCCCCGACGGCGACGGCCTTGTCGGAGAGCAGGTAGGTGACCAGGGCGGCGACGTCCTCGGGCTCGCCGATCTCCTTGAGCTCCATGGGGACGCCCGCCGACATCCGGGTCCGGGCGACGGGTGCGACGGCGTTGGCGGTGACCCCGTACTTGGCCAGGCCCAGGGCTGCGGAACGGACGAGGGAGATGATCCCGCCCTTGGCCGCGCTGTAGTTGGCCTGGGCGACGGAGCCCTGGTGGTTGCCGCTGGTGAAGCCGATGAGGGTGCCGCCGCCCTGGCGGCGCATGACGGCGGACGCGGCGCGGAAGACGGTGAAGGTGCCCTTGAGGTGGGTGGCGACGACCGGGTCCCACTCCTCCTCGGACATGTTGAACAGCATCCGCTCGCGCAGGATGCCGGCGACGCACACGACGCCGTCGATGCGGCCGTACTGCGCGAGGGCGGTGTCGACGATGCGCTGGCCGCCCGCCATGGTGGAGATGTCGTCGGCGACGGCGACGGCCTGGCCGCCGGCCGCGGTGATCTCCTTGACCACGGATTCGGCGATCTCGCTGGTGGGCTCGCCGCCCTCGATGCCGACCCCGTAGTCGTTGACGACGACCCGGGCGCCCTCGGCGGCCGCGGCGAGGGCCACGGCCCGTCCGATGCCCCGGCCCGCGCCGGTGACGGCGACGACCTTGCCTGCCAAGAAGTTCCCCACGCCCGACCCCTTCCCGCGTTTTCTGACGGACCGTTAGATTCTATGGGCAGTCGGATGCGGCTGCACAAGCCCCCGTTCACATCTCCCCGCGACAAGGAGCCGATGAGGCCATGGGCATGCCCCCCGAGTTCCACGACATCGCCAAGCGCGTCAACAACTGGGGCCGCTGGGGCGCCGACGACGAGATCGGCACGCTGAACCTGATCACCGACGAGGTCGTGCGGGCGGCCGTGGCCGAGGTCCGCTCGGGCCGCCGGGTCCCGCTCGCGCTCCCGCTCAAGGAGGACGGGGTCCAGGCCGGCCTGATCCCCGGCCGGATCAACCCGCTGCACACGATGGTGCAGATCAACCAGGAGCTCTTCGGGCCGGGCACGGTGGCGTGCAGCGACGACGCCGTGACCATGGGCCTGCAGGCCGGAACCCACTGGGACGCCCTCACGCACGTCTCGCACTCGGGGAAGATCTACAACGGGCGCCCGGCCGGCACCGTCACGGCGCACGGGCGCGCCGAGTTCAGCGGCATCGACAAGGCCGGGCCCATCGTCTCGCGGGGCGTCCTGCTGGACGTGGCCCGCGCGAAGGGCCTGGACCGGCTGCCCGGCGGCCACGCGGTCACCCCCGAGGACCTGGCGCAGGCCGAGGAGTTCGGCGGGGTGACCGTACGCGCCGGCGACGTCGTCCTCGTGCGGACCGGGCAGGTCCAGGTCTACCTGGCGGGCGACAAGCACGGCTACGGCTTCCCCTCGCCCGGGCTGTCCGTCCGCACGCCCGAGTGGTTCCACGCGCGGGACGTGGCGGCCGTCGCCAACGACACCCTGACCTTCGAGATCTTCCCGCCGGAGATCGACGGTCTGTGGCTGCCGGTGCACGCTCTGGACCTGGTCGAGATGGGCATGCACCAGGGCCAGAACTGGAATCTCGAAAAGTTGTCCACAGCCTGTGCAGAAGAGAACCGGTACGGCTTCCTGCTCTCGGCCATGCCCGAGCCGTTCGTCGGCGGCGTGGGCACCCCGGTCGCCCCGGTGGCCGTCCTCTGAGGCGCCCCGTACGTGCCGCACCGCCGCCGGCCGCCACCGGGCGTGGCGGCCGGTCCACGGGCGGCGCCTCAGCGGTAGCGGGCCGCCGCGGACGCGAAGGCAGAAGCCTCGGCGGGGGTCAGGGCGGTGACGCAGACCCAGGAGAGGTCCGCGAACTCGATGTCCATGCGGCCCTTCTGGAGCACCCCTGCGGCATTCGCCCGGACGACGGTGACCGCCGACCGCGGGACCTCCCAGTACTGCTTCATCACGGGCGTCGACTGCCACAGCGGCGAGACGTCCGTCAGCGCGAACCAGCGCCGGTCCGTCACCACCAGGACGTCCGTCGCCGAACCGCGCGCGCCGGCGCGGTCGATCAGGAACCGTCCGGCCGAGCTCTGCCAGCCGCCCGCCATGCCCTTGCCGTCCGCCGGGCCGGGGGCCCGTTCACCGGGATCCCGGCGCGGGTCGTGCCCGCGGGCCTTGAGGAGCTGCTGGAGGGAGCGCGGGAGCCTGTCCTCGATCCGCCGGCCGAGCGCCGCCGGCTCCGGGGGTGCGAGCAGGTCCTCCGGCGGATTCGGCACCCCCGGGGCCGGTTCGCAGGCACATACGGCGATCAACCGCTCTTCGGGCTGCAGGAATTCCTCGGCCTGGAGACGCCTGTCCTGGTTCAACGCGCTTGCTCCTACTGCTGAGTAACGTCGAGTGCGTCCCCAATTGTTCTCGAAGCGGAATCCTCCGTTACCACCGGCCCCGGCCATATCCCCCGGGCTGCAAACCCCCGGCCGCTTCCCGGGCCCGAGCCCGCCGCTCACCTCGCCCCCTGGACACCACAACAGCGAAAA
>NZ_JBHYVA010000622.1:0-5117 GCF_042750055.1 Streptomyces sp. NPDC059456 | reverse complement strand
GGGGACACCCCCGCTTCCGGTCCCCGGTCCCGATCCCGGTGCCGATGCCGGTGCCGGTGCCGCTCAGGCCTTCTTCACCCCGCGGACGCCCAGACCGGCGCCCACCAGGACGGCCGCCGCGACCACGATCGCCGCGTCGATCGCCAGGACCGTGCGGACGCCGCCGAAGAGCGAGGCCTGGGTGGTGGCGAGGACCCCGAGCAGCGGGATCCCGATGGTCAGGCCGACCTGCTGCGTCGTGGTGACGAGGCCGGTGGCCAGACCCTGCTCCGCGTCGGGCACGCCGCTCGTGACGGTCAGCCCGTACGAGATGATCGCGCCGAGGTGGCACATGCTGGCCAGCGAGACGGCGACGGTGGCGACCAGCGCGCCGGACCCGGCGCCCACCGCCAGCAGTGCGGCGGTGAACACGCCCTGGCCGAGCAGCGAGCCGACCAGCGTGCGCCGGGCCCCGAAGCGGCCGATGACCTTGGATGCGTACGAGCCGGCGAAGGCGGAGGCGACGCCCTGGACGCCGAAGACCAGTCCGGTCCGGAAGGAGGACAGGCCCAGCGTCTCCTGGAGGTACAGGGTCAGCACGAAGACGACCGTCGACATCATCGAGAAGGTGATCAGTCCGCCGGCGTTGCCCCAGGCGACCGTGCGGCGCCGCAGCATCGGCAGCGAGACGAGCGGGGCCGGGGTCCGCGACTCCACCACGGCGAAGGCGGCGAGCAGGAGCAGTCCGGCCACGAGCGTGCCCAGGACGTCCGCGCCGCCGAAGCCGCGCTGGGCCGCCGTGGACAGGGAGTAGATCAGCGCGAGCAGGCCGCCGGTGACGGTGACGGCGCCCGGTACGTCCAGGCGCGGCCGCTCGGGGGTACGCGACTCGGGCAGCAGCCGGGGGGCGAGGGCGAGGACGAGCACCGCGGTGACCGAGAGCAGGCCCATCGTGGAGCGCCAGCCGAGGGTGTCCGTCATGACGCCGCCGAGGACCATGCCGATGGTGAAGCCGAGGGAGAGCAGGGTGCCGGAGATGCCGATCGCCCTGTCGCGCAGCGGGCCTTCGGGGAACGTGGTGGTCAGCAGGGACATGCCGGTCGGCACGATGACGGCCGCGCCGAGGCCCTGCAGGGCGCGTCCGGCCAGGAACGACGCCGGGTCCCAGGCCAGGGTGGCCAGCAGCGAGGCGGCGCCGAAGAGCGTGAGGCCGGTCAGGAACAGCTTCTTGCGCCCGTACAGGTCGGCGATGCGGCCGAAGAGGAGGAGGAAGCCGCCGGAGGGGAGGGCGAAGGCGGTGACCGCCCACTGGAGGGCGGAGCGGCTCAGGCCCAGGTCCTTGCCGAGCACCGGCAGGGCCACGTTCAGCACGGAGAAGTCGAGCGCCACCATGAACTGGGCGGCGCAGAGCACGAAGAGGACCAGCTTGGCGCGCCCGGTGAGCCGGTCGGGCGCCGGGGCCGGGCCGCGGGATCCGCTCGTGGGGGCGGCTGCCGCCGTCGCGGTCGGTGTGGTCGGGGTGGGGGTGTCGATTGCCATGGCCACAGCCTCGTGGCCCGGGAATGCCCGTGGAGAGTGGGAACTTATCCTGTTGGTGGCACCACCAGGCAGCCGACAGGGGGATTGAGTGGCTACACCGATCGACAAGCACCGCCGTTCAGAACTGCGGGAGTTCCTGATGAGCAGGCGGGCGCGGGTCACTCCCGGCGAGGCCGGCCTGCCCGACGGCGGAGCCCGCCGGCGCACGCCGGGCCTGCGCCGGGAGGAGGTCGCCGTGCTCTCGGGCGTCGGGGTGTCCTGGTACCAATGGCTGGAACAGGGCCGCGACATCACGGTGTCCCCGCAGGTGCTCGACTCGGTGGGCCGGGTGCTCAAGCTGTCCAGCGCCGAGCGGCGGCACCTGTACGTCCTCGCGGGCCTCAACCCGCCCGCCCTCGAAGTGGCGCCCGCCGACCGGGACATGTGCCAGGGCCTGAAGCGGCTGATCGACGCCTGGATGCCGTTCCCCGCGCACATCATGGACGTGTACTGGAACACCGTGCTGTACAACGACGCGGCCGCGCTGGTCCTCGGGATGCGCCCGGAGATCGTGCAGAACTGCCTGATCGCGTTCTTCACCGACCCGATCTACCGGGCCCGTTCCAAGCACTGGGAGGAGATCGCCTGCAACGTCGTCGCCCAGTACCGGGCGGCGTACTCGGAGTGGCCCGACGACGAGGGGTTCCGGGCCGTCATCGAGGAGGCGCGGGAGCTCAGCCCGGAGTTCGCCGAGCTGTGGGACCGGCGCGACGTCCGGCCCGGCGGCCAGGTGAAGAAGGAGCTGGAGCACCCGGTGGTGGGCACGCTGTACGTCGAATCGACCCAGCTGCGCGTGCCGGCCCGGCCCGACCTGTCGATCGTGCTGCACACCCCGGTGCCCTCCACCGACACCGCGGAGCGGCTGGAGTGGCTGACGTCGCCCGAGGGGCGGCGCGGAGCGATGTACCCGATCGCCGGCTGAGCCGTTTGCTCCTGCGCGAGCCGACGCCTCTCGGAGGATCACACAAGAGCATATGGGGCACAGTGGCGCACATCACCACTTCAGCAGTCCCCCTTGAGTGACCAAAGGGGCGTGGGGTTAGCATGTGAGCGCCGCCTAGCTCGAAAGATAAACCTGTGACTGTCAATGACGACTCGTTCACCAATTGGAAGAACCGCGAGGAGATCGCGGAGTCGATGATCCCGATCATCGGGAAGCTGCACCGGGAGCAGGACGTCACGATCCTGCTCCACAGCCGCTCCTTGGTGAACAAGTCGGTGGTCAGCATCCTGAAGACCCACCGATTCGCCCGGCAGATAGCCGGCGGGGAACTCTCCGTCACCGAGACGCTGCCCTTCCTCCAGGCGCTCACCACCCTGGACCTCGGCCCGTCCCAGATCGACATCGGCATGCTCGCCACCACCTACAAGGCCGACGACCGCGGCCTGTCGGTGGAGGAGTTCACCGCCCAGGCCGTCGCCGGCGCCACGGGTGCCAACAAGATCGAGCGCGGCGCCGGCCGTGACGTCGTCCTGTACGGCTTCGGCCGCATCGGCCGCCTGGTCGCCCGCCTGCTGATCGAGAAGGCCGGTTCCGGCAACGGGCTGCGCCTGCGCGCCATCGTCGTCCGCGGCGGCGGTGAGGCGGACCTCGTCAAGCGCGCCTCGCTGCTGCGCCGCGACTCGATCCACGGCCAGTTCAACGGCACGATCACCGTCGACGAGGCGAACAGCACGATCATCGCCAACGGCAACTCCATCAAGGTGATCTACGCCAACGACCCCTCCGAGGTCGACTACACGGCGTACGGCATCAAGGACGCCATCCTCATCGACAACACCGGCAAGTGGCGCGACCGCGAGGGCCTCTCCAAGCACCTGCGCCCCGGTATCGACAAGGTCGTCCTGACCGCCCCGGGCAAGGGCGACGTCCCGAACATCGTCCACGGCGTCAACCACGACACGATCAAGCCGGACGAGCAGATCCTGTCCTGCGCGTCCTGCACCACCAACGCGATCGTCCCGCCGCTGAAGGCCATGGACGACGAGTACGGCGTCCTGCGCGGTCACGTGGAGACCGTCCACTCGTTCACGAACGACCAGAACCTGCTGGACAACTACCACAAGGCCGACCGCCGCGGCCGCTCCGCGCCGCTCAACATGGTCATCACCGAGACCGGTGCCGCCTCCGCCGTCGCCAAGGCGCTGCCGGACCTCAAGGCCCCGATCACCGGCAGCTCGATCCGCGTCCCCGTCCCGGACGTCTCGATCGCCATCCTGAGCCTGCGCCTGGGCCGTGAGACCACCCGCGACGAGGTCCTCGACTACCTCCGCCACGTCTCGCTGAACTCGCCGCTGAAGCGCCAGATCGACTTCACCACGGCTCCCGACGCCGTCTCCATGGACTTCGTCGGGTCGCGCCACGCCTCGATCGTCGACGCCGGCGCCACCAAGGTCGACGGCGACAACGCGATCCTCTACCTCTGGTACGACAACGAGTTCGGCTACTCGTGCCAGGTCATCCGGGTCGTCCAGCACGTCTCCGGCGTCGAGTACCCGACGTACCCGTCCCCGGCGGTCTGATCCCGTCACCGACGCGTCGCACCCACGGCCCGTTCCACCGCCCTTCCGGGGCGGCGGAACGGGCCGCGCGCGTTCCCGCCCGGCAGGTCCCCGAAAAACCTGATGTGTACCGGACGGGCGTGCTGTTAGTTTCCTCGTGTGCCGAAGTTGAATCAGATCATCGCAGTGGAGAAGGGCGTCAAGTCCAAGTCCCTCCAGGAACTGACCCAAGCCCACCAGGACGTCCAGAAGCCCGCGTTGCTCGCCGGCATCTCGCGGACGTACCAGCCCAAGGACGAGGAGGGCGAGCAACTGCCGCCCGAGTCCACGCGGGTGCAGGTCAAGGCGGAGGACGTGCTGCGCGCGACGGCGGGTACGCTGACGCGGCTGTTCGACGTGACGGCGACGAAGGACTGGGCGAACCGCACGGCGGCCGCGGACGTCGTCGTCGACGGAACCGTCCTGCTGGCCCACGTACCGGTCCCCTACCTGCTGTTCCTCGAGAAGCAGCTCACGGACCTGCACACGTTCGTCCGCAAGCTCCCCGTGCTCGACGCGTCGGAGGCCTGGAACCTCGACCCGTCGACCGACGCGTGGAAGACCGACCCGGTCCGCACGATCCGCACCAAGAAGGTGCCGCGCAACCACGTGAAGGCCGAGGCCACGGAGAAGCACCCGGCCCAGGTCGAGGTGTACTACGAGGACGTTCCCGTCGGTTACTGGACGACGGTGAAGTTCTCCGGCGCGCTGCCGGCCCGCCGGGTCAACGAGCTCCTCGACCGCGTCGAAAAGCTCCAGCAGGCCGTCAAGTTCGCCCGCGAGGAAGCCAACGGCGCCGAGGTCACCGACCAGCGCGTCGGGGACGCGGTGTTCGGCTACCTGTTCCGGTAACCTCCAGATCGCCCCTTGTGCGAGCGAGGGGGTGCGCGCGGGAGCGCGCAAAAGCTGAAACTGATGTTGAAGCTGACCAAGGGGTGTCAGTTGGGGGTTCGAATCCCTCCCCCGGCACACGTGCCGGGGTGGCCCAAGCCGGTAGAGGCGGCCCCGTGTAACTCAGA
>NZ_JBHYVA010000621.1:0-5127 GCF_042750055.1 Streptomyces sp. NPDC059456 | reverse complement strand
ACCGAACAGCTCCACGACCCCCGGCCCCGCAACGCCACCGCCATCACCACCGAACAGCCCCAGGACCCCCGCCCCCGCAACGCCACCGGCAGCCCCACCGAACGGCTCCACAACCACCGCCCCTGGCACCGCCACCACCCACCCCCGAGCAACCATCACGCCACCGGCCCACCCCGCCCTCCCCCCGCGGCCGAGCGGCTGGCAGGATGCCGAGCGCACTTCAACGCCTCCCCGGGAGACCGCAGATGACCGCCGAAGAGCCGTACCTCGTCCAGCCCGCAGCCGGGGTGTACGCCTACGTCCAGCCGGACGGCGGCTGGTGCCTCAACAACGCCGGTTTCGTCAGCGACGGCGGCCGGACCCTGCTCATCGACACCGCCGCCACCCAGCGGCGCGCCCTGGCCCTGCGCGAGGCGGTCGTCGCGGCGGGCGTGCCGCTGCCCCGCACCGTGGTCAACACCCACCACCACGGCGACCACACCTACGGCAACGCCGTCTTCGCCCCCGAGGCCCTGATCCTCGGGCACGACAACGCGCGCACCGAACAGCTCGCCGCCGGCCACCAGCTGGAGCTGATCTGGCCGGCGACCGACTTCGGCTCGATAGAGATCACCGCGCCGGACCTCACGTACAGCGACCGGATGACCTTCCACCTCGGCGAAACGGAGGTCCGGGTCATCCACCCCGGCGTCGCGCACACCACCGGCGACTCGATCGTGTTCCTGCCGCGGCAGCGGATCGTGTTCACCGGCGACCTGGTCTTCGCCGGGGGCACACCGTTCCTGGCGATGGGCTCGCTGGCCGGTTCGCTGCGCGCGCTGGAGCTGCTGCGCTCGCTGGACGCGGAAACGGTCGTACCGGGTCACGGGCCGCTGACGGACCCGTCCGCGTACGAGGCCACCGAGCGCTACCTGCGCCACGTGGCCGAACTCGCCCGGGAGGGCAGGGCGAAGGGCCAGACCCCGCTGGAGGTGGCGCGGCAGGCCGATCTCGGCGAGTTCGCGGCCTGGCGGGAGAGTGAGCGGCTGGTGGCGAACCTGCACCGGGCGTACGCGGAGCTGGCCGGTGAACCGGAGGGCGCACCGCTGGACATACTGACGGTGCTCCAGGACATGACGGTGATGAACGGCGGCACGCCGATCCTCTGCCACGCCTGATTCAGACGACGACGCCGACGCCGACGACGTACGGGCCGGAGGGTTTGCGCGGAGGGTTTCCGCGGCGCCCCTCCCCTCCGGCCGGTACTCGTGGGCCCTGCACACTGGACGACATACCGACTGGTCGGCATGATGGCTCTCGTTCGTTCCGTCCTCGTCCACTCCGCACGGAGGTGCGCACCATGACCTCAGCGTCAGCGTCCGCTTCAGCCGCCCCCCGGGGCCTCGACCTGGAGCGGCTGCGCGGTCATCTCGACCGGGCGCGGCCGGGTCTCGTGGCCGGGGAGCTGCGCGGCCGGCTGATCGAAGGCGGCCGGTCGAACCTCACGTACGAGATCACCGACGGGGCCGCCCGCTGGGTGGTGCGCCGCCCGCCGCTCGGCCACGTCCTGGCCACGGCGCACGACATGCGGCGCGAGCACCGGGTGATCCGGGCGCTGCACGGCACGGCCGTGCCGGTGCCCGAGCCGTTGCTGCTGTGCGAGGACGAGTCCGTCCTCGGGGCGCCGTTCTACGTCATGGAGTACGTGGACGGGGTGCCGTACCGGACGGCGGGCCAGCTCGCCGGGATCGGGCCCGAGCGCACCCGGCGGGCGGTGCTGGGCCTGGTGGACACGCTGGTCGACCTGCACGCGGTGGATCCGGCGGCGGTGGGCCTGGGCGACTTCGGCCGGCCGGAGGGCTTCCTCGACCGGCAGCTGCGCCGGTGGGGCAAGCAGCTCGCGGCCTCCCGGGGGCGGGAGCTGGCGGGCATCGACGAGTTGCACGGCGCGCTCGGCCGGGCCCTGCCGGACTCCCCCGCCCCGACGGTCGTGCACGGTGACTTCCGGCTGGACAACGTGCTGATCGGCGGCCCGGACGACACGATCAGGGCGGTGCTGGACTGGGAGATGTCCACGCTCGGGGATCCGCTGACCGACCTCGGGCTGCTGGTGATGTACAGCTCGGACCTGGGGCTGGAGGACTCCCCGGTCAGCACGACGAGCGGTGCTCCCGGCCATCCGGCACCGGCCGAGCTGATCGAGCGGTACGCGGCCCGGTCGGGCCGGGACACCGGCGCGATCGCCTGGTACACCGCCTTCGCCTGGTTCAAGCTCGCGGTGATCCTCGAAGGCATCCACTACCGCTACACGCTCGGGCAGACGGTGGGTGCGGGCTTCGACCGGATCGGCGAGCTGGTCCCGGTCTTCATCGAGCACGGTCTGACCACCCTCCGGGGCACCCGTCCCTCCGCAAACGGCCAGGAAGGCTGAGGCACATCATGGACTTCGCATTCGACGCCCGGACCGAGGAACTCCGCGAGCGGCTCCTCGCGTTCATGGAGGAGTACGTCTACCCGGCGGAGCCCGTCGCCGCCGAGCAGCGCGCGCGGCTGGCCTCGCCCTGGGACACTCCGGCCGTCTTCGGTGAGCTGAAGGCCGAGGCGCGCCGTCAGGGCCTGTGGAACCTGTTCTTCGTGGACCAGCACGGCCTTCCCGGTGCCGAGCACGGCGCGGGGCTGACCAATCTCCAGTACGCCCCGCTCGCCGAGATCACCGGCCGCAGCCCGCATCTGGCGCCGATGGCGACCAACTGCGCGGCTCCGGACACCGGGAACATGGAGCTGCTCGCGCAGTTCGGCGATGAGGCGCAGAAGAAGCAGTGGCTCCAGCCGCTGCTGGCCGGGGAGATCCGGTCCGCGTTCGCGATGACCGAGCCGGAGGTCGCCTCCTCGGACGCGACGAACATCGAGACGCGGATCGAGCGGTCGGCGGACGGTGCCGAGTACGTCGTGACGGGCCGCAAGTGGTTCATCTCGGGGGCCATGAACCCGGACTGCAAGATCTTCATCGTCATGGGCAAGACCGATCCGGACGGCGCCGATCCGCGGCGCCAGCAGTCGATGATCCTGGTCCCGCGTGACACTCCGGGCGTGGAGGTGCGCCGGGCGATGACCGTGTACGGGTACGAGGACCACGACCACGGGGGCCATGCCGAGGTGGTCTTCCACGGGGTCCGGGTGCCGGCCGCGAACCTGATCGGCGAGGAGGGCACCGGCTTCGCCATCGCCCAGGCCCGGCTCGGCCCGGGCCGGATCCACCACTGCATGCGGCTGATCGGGATGGCGGAGCGGGCCATCGAGCTGATGTGCCGGCGTGCGGTGGGACGTACGGCCTTCGGCAAGGAGCTGGCCGCGCAGGGCGTGGTGCAGAACTGGATCGCGGACGCCCGGGTGACCGTGGAGCAGTTGCGCCTGCTGGTGCTGAAGACGGCCTGGCTGATGGACACGGTCGGCAACCGGGGCGCGCACACCGAGATCCAGGCCATCAAGATCGCGACCCCGCGGGCGGTGGTGCGGATCCTCGACGACGCGGTGCAGTTGCACGGTGCGGGCGGGGTGAGCCAGGACTTCCCGCTGGCCGAACTGTGGGCGGCTGCGCGGACGTTGCGGCTGGCGGACGGTCCGGACGAGGTGCACCAGCGTTCGCTGGCGCACCGGGAGCTGAAGAAGTACGCCGGGCGCCGCGCCTGAACGTGGAGGAATCGTGCGGGAGTTCGTGCGAACCCATGTGCGAGGTGAAGGCGATGCGGGGGGCCTTTTAAGAAAGCTTGTTGAATAACCCGTTACCCCCGGGACGTTCTTGATTTGCGCCTGTCAATCGGAAGAGGGTTCTCCAGAAGGTTTGACGCCCCACACGTCAACATGAGGAGAACCCTCCAGATGGCAACTCACAAGCGCTCGCGCGGTTTCCGGTATGCGGCAGTCGCCACGGGAGCCGCCACCGCGGCCGCCGTGACCCTGCTGGCCACCCCCTTCGCGGGGGCCTCGACACCGGCCGAAGGCACGGTGTTCGGACTGGGCGCGCCCGGCGCGATCAGCGGTAGCTACGTCGTCATACTCGACGCATCCGCGAACAAGGAACAGCTGGCCAAGAAGTACGGAGGCGAGCTGAAGCGCACCTACGGCTCCGGGGTCAACGGCTTCTCGGTCGCCGGCCTGAGCGAGACCAAGGCCAAGCGGCTCGCCGCGGACCCGGCCGTCGGCAAGGTCGTGCAGAACAAGAAGTTCACCATCAACGCGACTCAGGACAACCCGCCCTCATGGGGTCTGGACCGGATCGACCAGACGGCCAAGGCGGGCGACAAGAAGTACAACTACCCCGACAGCGCCGGCGAGGGCGTGACGGCGTACGTCATCGACACCGGCATCCGCACGACCCACAAGGACTTCGGCGGCCGCGCCACGTCCGGCTTCGACGCCGTCGACAACGACGACAGCGCCGACGACGGCAACGGGCACGGCACGCACGTCGCGGGCACCATCGCGGGGACCGCGCACGGCGTCGCCAAGAAGGCGAAGCTGGTCGCGGTGCGGGTGCTCGACGACAACGGCTCCGGCACCACCGAGCAGGTCGTCGCCGGCATCGACTGGGTCACCCAGCACCACTCGGGGCCCTCGGTGGCCAACATGAGCCTGGGCGGCGGCGCGGACGAGGCACTGGACGAGGCCGTGCGCCGGGCCATCGCCTCGGGCGTCACCTTCGCGGTGGCGGCCGGCAACGAGTCGGCGGACGCCGGGCAGGGCTCCCCCGCCCGGGTTCCGGAGGCGATCACCGTGGCGTCGAGCACCATCGACGACCAGCAGTCCTCGTTCTCCAACTTCGGCTCCGTCGTGGACCTCTACGCGCCGGGCTCGGACATCACCTCCGACTGGAAGGACAGCGACACCGCCACCAAGACCATCTCGGGCACCTCCATGGCCACCCCGCACGTGACGGGCGCCGCGGCGGTCTACCTGGCCGGGCACCCGTCGGCGACCCCGGCGCAGACGGCCTCGGCGCTGACGGGCGCGGCCACGGCCGGCGCGGTGACCAACCCGTCGGCGGGCACGGCGAACAAGCTGCTGAAGGTCGCCCCGTAGCGGCGACCGGACGCACCGGGACGCACTGACCGGACGTACCGAAGGGCCCGCCCCCGTCCGCCCCTGCCA
>NZ_JBHYVA010000620.1:0-5129 GCF_042750055.1 Streptomyces sp. NPDC059456 | reverse complement strand
GACCTACACCGTCGAGGCCTGGAGCGACCCGGTCGGCACCTGGCAGGCACACGCCGCCATCAAGATCCCCGCGGGCATCGACCCCGGGCTCACCCTGCTCGAAGGCGCCGAGCTCTACGAGCGGGCCGGCTCCCGGATCCCCAGGAAGGACGGGCGCGAGCACGTACTGGCCGCCGCCGAGGCGATGCGCGACGAGGACCGCCCGGTGTCGCTGCGCCACGCCGCCGCCCTCGCGACCCCGGTCCAGGCCGCCCTCGCCCGGCGCCCGTACCGGGAGCTGGTCACCGCCTCCAAGTCCCTGCCGCTGGTCGTGGAGCGCAAGCGGGCCCTCTTCGGCTCCTGGTACGAGATGTTCCCGCGCTCCGAGGGAGCCGTCGTCGAGCCCGGCGAACGGCCCGTGAGCGGCACCTTCCGCACCGCCGCCGAGCGGCTGCCGGCCATCGCCTCGATGGGCTTCGACGTGGTGTACCTGCCACCGGTGCACCCCATTGGGAGTACGTACCGCAAGGGTCCGAACAACACCCTTTCGGCTGGAAGTTGGGACCCGGGTGTGCCGTGGGCCATCGGCTCCACGGAGGGCGGCCACGACGCCGTCCACCCCGAGCTCGGCACGATCGAGGACTTCGACGCCTTCGTCGCCCGCGCCCGCGAGCTGCGCATGGAGATCGCGCTGGACTTCGCGCTCCAGTGCTCCCCGGACCACCCGTGGGTGGAGAAGCACCCCGAGTGGTTCCGCCACCGGGCCGACGGGACGATCGCGTACGCCGAGAACCCGCCGAAGAAGTACCAGGACATCTACCCGATCCACTTCGACACCGACATGGCCGGGATCGTCGAGGAGACGGTCCGCGTCCTGCGGTACTGGATGGAGCACGGGGTCCGCATCTTCCGGGTGGACAATCCGCACACCAAGCCGGTCGTCTTCTGGCAGAAGGTGATCGCGGACATCAACAAGTCCGATCCCGACGTGATCTTCCTGGCGGAGGCCTTCACCCGGCCCGCGATGATGCGCACGCTCGCCGCCGTCGGCTTCCAGCAGTCGTACACGTACTTCACCTGGCGCAACACCAAGGCCGAGCTGACCGAGTACCTGACCGAGCTCGCGGACACCCGCTCGGCGTCCGTCATGCGGCCGAATTTCTTCGTCAACACGCCCGACATCCTCCACGAGTACCTCCAGCGGGGCGGCCGTCCGGCCTTCGAGGTGCGCGCCGTCCTGGCCGCCACCCTCTCCCCCACCTGGGGCGTCTACGCCGGGTACGAGCTGTGCGAGAACACCCCGGTCCGCGAGGGCAGCGAGGAGTACCTGAACTCCGAGAAGTACGAGTTCCGGCCGCGCGACTGGGCCGCCGCGGACCGCGAGGGCCGCACCATCGCCCCGCTGATCACCGCCCTGAACCGGCTGCGCCGGCGCAACCCCGCCCTCCAGCAGCTGCGCGACATCCATTTCCACCCGACCGACAACGACCAGGTGATCGCCTATTCGAAGCACGCGGGCGCCAATTCCGTACTGGTGGTCGTCAACCTCGATCCGCACCACACCCAGGAGGCGACGGTCTCGTTGGACATGCCGGTACTCGGCCTCGACTGGCACGGGTCCCTCGCGGTGCGCGACGAGCTCACCGGCGAGACCTACCACTGGGGCAGGGCCAACTACGTGCGTCTGGAACCGGGCCGCGCGCCCGCGCACGTTCTGGCGGCTCTGCGACCGTCCCCGCCCACCGGAGGGTCACCCACCACATGATGATCAACGATCCCGTCCACGACACGTTCGAGGACACCCCCGCGAAGGACCGCGACCCCGACTGGTTCAAGCGGGCGGTCTTCTACGAGGTGCTCGTCCGGTCCTTCCACGACAGCAACGGCGACGGCGTAGGGGACCTGAAGGGGCTCACCGCCAAGCTCGACTACCTCCAGTGGCTGGGCGTCGACTGCCTCTGGCTGCCGCCGTTCTTCGCCTCGCCGCTGCGCGACGGGGGCTATGACGTCTCCGACTACACCTCCGTGCTGCCCGAGTTCGGCGACCTCGCCGACTTCGTGGAGTTCGTGGACGCCGCGCACCACCGCGGCATGCGGGTGATCATCGACTTCGTCATGAACCACACGAGCGACCAGCACGAGTGGTTCCAGCAGTCCCGCAAGGACCCGGACGGCCCGTACGGCGACTACTACATGTGGGCCGACAACGACAAGCAGTACCAGGACGCCCGCATCATCTTCATCGACACCGAGACCTCGAACTGGACGTACGACCCGGTCCGCAAGCAGTACTACTGGCACCGGTTCTTCTCGCACCAGCCCGACCTCAACTACGAGAACCCGGCCGTCGTCGAGGAGATCGTCTCCGCCCTCCGCTTCTGGCTGGACCTCGGGATCGACGGCTTCCGCCTCGACGCCGTGCCCTACCTGTACGCCGAGGAGGGCACCAACTGCGAGAACCTGCCGCGCACCCACCAGCTCCTCAAGCGGGTGCGCGCCGAGATCGACGCGCACTACCCGGACACCGTGCTGCTCGCCGAGGCCAACCAGTGGCCCGAGGACGTCGTCGACTACTTCGGCGACTTCGAGTCCGGCGGGGACGAATGCCACATGGCGTTCCACTTCCCCGTCATGCCGCGCATCTTCATGGCGGTGCGAAGAGAGTCGCGCTACCCCGTCTCCGAAATCCTGGCCAAGACCCCGGCGATCCCGGACCGCTGCCAGTGGGGCATCTTCCTGCGCAACCACGACGAGCTCACCCTCGAAATGGTCACGGACGAAGAGCGCGACTACATGTACGCCGAGTACGCCAAGGACCCGCGGATGCGGGCCAACATCGGCATCCGGCGCCGGCTCGCCCCGCTCCTCGACAACGACCGCAACCAGATGGAGCTGTTCACCGCCCTGCTGCTGTCGCTGCCCGGCTCGCCGGTGCTCTACTACGGCGACGAGATCGGCATGGGCGACAACATCTGGCTCGGCGACCGCGACGGTGTGCGCACGCCCATGCAGTGGACCCCGGACCGCAACGCCGGTTTCTCCTCGTGCGATCCGGGCAGGCTGAACCTGCCGGTCATCATGGACCCCGTCCACGGGTACCAGGTCACCAACGTCGAGGCCGCGATGGCATCGCCCTCCTCGCTGCTGCACTGGACCCGCAGGCTGATCGAGGTCCGCAAGGCCAACCCGGCGTTCGGCCTCGGTTCGTACACCGAACTGTCCTCGTCCAACCCGGCGGTGCTCGCCTTCCTGCGCGAGTACGGGGACGACCTGGTGCTGTGCGTGCACAACTTCTCGCGCTTCGCGCAGCCCACCGAACTGGACCTGAGGTCGTTCAACGGACGGGTCCCGGTGGAGCTCACGGGTGACGTGCGCTTCCCGCCGATCGGCGAGTGGCCGTACCTGCTCACCCTCGCGGGACACGGCTTCTACTGGTTCCGCCTGCGCAACGAGTAGCCGCCGGGTGCGGGGTGGGCGCGCGAATGGGTCAATCGCCCGCCCCTGTACGGATCATCCTGACCCGACACTCGTACACCACCGGAGAAGCACTGACGCGATCCGGGACACTCTCCGCATTCTGTGACGGCCCGGGGAAAGGACGCGACGCCATGTCGGAGGCTGCATCCGCCGGGACGACCAGCACGACCGGGCTCGGCCCGCTGGAGCCCATGCTGCGGGACTGGCTGCCGGTACAACGCTGGTTCGCCGGCAAGGGCCGGCGCATCGGCCGGCTCCGGATGATCTCGGCGGCCGAGCTGCTGCCGCCGGGGTCCTCCCCCAGGCTGGTCCACCTGCTCCTGGACGTCGACGGCGACTGCTACCAGCTGCTGCTCGGCGTCCGCCCCGCACTGCCGCCGGCCCTCGCACCCGCCCTGATCGGCCGCGCCGAGCAGGGCCCGTACGCCGGCCAGTGCGTCTACGAGGGGCTGGGCGACCCCCGGCTGGCGGCCCTGCTGCTGGAACGGCTGCGCGCCCCCGGCACCCTCGGCCCGCTGCGGTTCGACCGCGACCCGATGGCGCTGATCCCGGCCGCGCTCACCCCCCGGCCGCTGTCCGGGGAACAGACCAACTCCTCCCTGATCTACGGGGATTCGTACATCCTGAAGGTGTTCCGCCGGGTCGGGCCGGGGGTCAATCCGGACCTGGAGCTGCCCCGGGCACTGGCGGCCGCCGGATGTGCCCGCGTCCCCGCGCCGGTCGCCTGGTACGAGGCGGCGCTGCCCGGTGGAGAACCGTTGACCCTCGGCGTGCTCCAGCCCTACCTGCGGGGCTCCGACGACGGCTGGCAGCTCGCGCTGCGCCGGCTCGGCGCCGGGGCCGACTTCACCGCCGAGGCGCACGCGCTGGGCCGGGCCACCGCCGAGGTGCACAGCGCGCTCGCTGGCGCCCTGCCGACCGTCGCCCTGGGCCCGGAGCAGACCGCCCGGCTCGCCTCGGGGATGACGGCCCGGCTGGCGGCCACCGCCCGCGAGGTGCCCGCACTGCGGCCCTACGAGGCGGGGCTGCGCGGGGCGTTCGACGCGCTGGCCGCCTCCCGCGGGGCCGGGGTGCCCGCCCAGCGGATCCACGGCGACCTGCACCTGGGCCAGACCCTGCGGACCGCGGACGGCAGCTGGGCGCTGATCGACTTCGAGGGCGAGCCGGCCCGGCCGCTGGCCGACCGGCGCCGCCCCGAACCCGCCGTCCGCGACATCGCCGGGATACTGCGCTCGTTCGACTACGCGGCCCGCTCCCACCGGCCGTTCGCCCCCGCCTGGGCGGACGCCTGCCGGGCCGCCTTCTGCGAGGGCTACGCCCGCACCACCGGCCGCGACCCGCGCGAGGACCCCGTCCTGCTGCGCGCGTACGAGACCGACAAGGCGGTGTACGAGGCGCGCTACGAGTCCCGGCACCGCCCCGACTGGCTGCACGTCCCCATGGCCGCGATCCGCCGGCTCGCCGCCGGAGCGGACCGGGGGTTCGGCCGGACCCGGCCGGCACCCGGGTCCGCCGCCCGCCCGGGGCAGCCCCACCGGCCCGGTTCCGGTCCCGCCGCGGGACCCGGTCCGGGGCCGGGGGGGGGGGGGGGGGCCCCCCCCCCCCCCCGCGCGCGCGCTCGCGGAGCCGCGAGGGGGCGCGCGACGCGGGGCGCTGGAGGTCACCCCGCGACA
>NZ_JBHYVA010000619.1:0-5168 GCF_042750055.1 Streptomyces sp. NPDC059456 | reverse complement strand
GCGCCGGCCCGGACCGACACCGGCTGCCGCGAGTGACCCGTACCGCTCCGAGTGACCTGAGCTGACCCGAGTGATGGGCTGCGCCACGGGCCGGCCTGGAGGCAAAACCTTGTTCGATCTTGATCAGGAAGAGTTCCACCGCCGCAGGGCGAGCCTGCAGGCGCTGGCCTACCGACGCGTCGGCTCCGCAGAGGAAGCCGAGGACATCATCTCCGAGGCCTGGCTGCGCTGGATGACGGCGCAGAACGTCGAGAACGTCGAGAACCACGGGGCCTTCCTCTCCACCGTCGTCACCCACCTGTGCGCCGACTACCGCAAGTCCGCGCACACCCGGCGGGTCTCCTACGTCGGCGCCCTGGTGCCCGAGCAGACCGTCACCACCACCCCCGAACCGTTCCAGAACGTGGAGCGGGCCGAGGAGCTCCGGCGCGGCGTGGCCTGGCTGCTGGAACGCCTCGGCCCGGCCGAGCGGGCGGTCCTCGTGCTCCGCACCGCCTTCGAGTACAGCTACCGGGAGATCGCCGCCGTCCTGGGCATCAGCGAGGTGTACTGCCGCAAGCTGTACGGCCGTGCCCACGACCGGCTCGCCGAGGGCCGGCCCCGCTTCACGGCCGCGCCCGTGGAACACGCCGAGCTCACCGAGCGGCTGCTCGCCGCCAGCCGCGGGGGAGAACTCAGGCCGCTGGAAAGCCTGCTGGCCGCGAGCGTGGCGGCCTGACCCGGCCACCGCGGCCCTCGCACCCGCGTACCTCCCGCATCCCTCGCATCCCACTCATCCCTCGCATCCTTCGATCCGCATTCGCGTCCAGGAGCGCCCCGCCGGCCCCTGGCCCCACAGGAAGCACACCATCATGCGACCGAACGTAGTCCTCGTCGGCTCGATGTACGCCGCCGAAGCCGAGGAACTGCTGGAGCAGCACGCCGACGTCCGCCGCGTGGACGACTCCGACCGGGCGGCCGTCCTGGAGGCCCTCTCCGACGCACACGGCCTGGTGGCCCGCTACCCCGCCCGGATCGACCGGGAACTCCTTGAGGCCGCCCCCCACCTGATCGCCGTGCTGTCCAGCGGCCGCGGCGTGGACAACATCGACATCGAAGCCGCCACCGAAGCCGGCGTGGTCGTCGCCAACAACCCGGGCCTGGGCGGCAAGCCCGTATCCGAGCACTTCTTCGGGCTGCTCCTGATGGTCACGCGCAACCTCGCCGCGATCCACCGCCACGGCAACCAGGCCGCCTGGGGCGAGAGCCGGCTGGGCAGCCACCGCGTCGAACTCACCGGCAAGACCCTGGGCATCGTCGGCCTCGGCAACGTCGGCGGCTGGACCGCCCGGCGCGCGCACGGCGGCTTCCTGATGAAGGTCCTCGCGTACGACCCGTACGTCTCTGCCGAGAAGATGGCCGAAGTCGGCGCGATCAAGGTGGAGCGACTGGAAGACCTCCTCGCCGAGGCCGACTTCGTCACCGCCCACCCGGAGATGAACGAAGAGACCGCGCACATGTTCAACGACAAGACCTTCGCGCAGATGAAGCCCGGGGCCTACTTCGTGAACACCTCCCGCGGCCGGGTCACCGACACCGACGCCCTCGTCCGCGCGGTGCGCAGCGGCCACCTCGCCGGCGCCGCCCTCGACGTGTACGAGGACGAGCCGCTGCCGGACGACAGCCCGCTGCTCACCCTGGACAACGTCGTGCTCAGCGCCCACATCGCGGACTTCACCGTCGAGACCAAGCGCGCCCTGGCCCTGAACGCCGCCAACCAGCTGATCACCGCCCTCGGCGGCAAGCAGCCGCCGAGCGCCCTCAACCCGGACGCCTGGGGCCGCGCCGCCGCCCCCCCCCGCGCGCGCGCGGGGGACACCGGGGGGGGGGCACGGGTCGGTCGGGGCCCGGCGGGCCGCGGCCCGACAGGACCTCCCCGTACGCCTGCATCAGGTCGGGCAGCCGAAGCGTCGCCAGGTCCTCCCGGGAGGGGTCGCCGGGGAAGCCCGCCAGCCGCAGGTCGCGGTACGCACAGCTCTTCTCGTACAGGGTGCGCAGGAAGCGGCCGTTGCCCAGCTCGTCGATCCAGCCCTGCTCCACCACGTGCCCGCTGATGCTGCGCAGCTCGTCCAGGGCCTCCTCGTCCCAGCAGTCCCCGTTCGCGTCCGCCAGCACCCCGCCGATCGCCGTCAGCTCCAGCGGCCGGTAACTGGGGAAGTCCACCCGGGTCGTGAACCGCGAGGACAGCCCCGGGTTCGCCGCCAGCAGCCGGTCCATCCCGGCCGGGTAGCCCGCCAGGATCACCACCAGGTGGTCCCTGTTGTCCTCCGCCCGCTTCAGCAGCACCTGGAGCGCCTCGTCGCCGTACGCGTCGCCCTTGCTGTACCCGGTGTTGGACAGGCTGTACGCCTCGTCCACGAACAGCACCCCGCCGATCGCCGAATCGATCAGCTCGTTCGCCTTGACGGCGGTCTGCCCCAGGAACTCGCCGACCAGGTCCGCGCGTTGGGCCTCCACCAGATGGTCCCCGCCCAGCAGCCCGAGCGCGTAGAAGACCCGGCCCAGGATCCGCGCCACCGTGGTCTTGCCCGTGCCCGACGGCCCGGAGAACACGAAGTGCCGTTTGGGCGGCTGCACCGGCAGCCCCTGCCCGGCCCGCAGCCGCGCCATGTGCAACTGCGCAGAGAGCGCCTTCACCTGCCGTTTCACCGGCTCCAGGCCCACCATCCGCTCCAGCTCCGCGAGCGCCTCGGCCAGCAGCGCCGGATCGGCCGGCCCGGCCGGCAGCCCCCCGGGCGCGGTCTGCGGCGGCACCGCCACCTTGCGGCGCACGCCTTCCACCCGGCCCGTGCCCGCAGCCCCGAACCGCGGGTCCGGCTCCGGTACGACCAGCGGGTCCGGCTCCGCCTGCCCGTCCGCCGCGACGTCCTGTACGGGGCCACCGCCGAGGGCCACCGCCGCGAAGTCCCCGCCGACGGGGGAGAGGTCGTGCCCGGCGTACCCCTCGTAACCGGCCGCGGCGTACCCGGCGTACCCGTCGGCCCCGTCCACGTAGTCGCCGTCCTCGATCGCCGTCAGCCGGGCCGCCGTGTCCATGAACGCCGGGTCCACCCGGTGCACCGCCCGGTACAGCGGCAGCGCCGCCGCGCTGCGCCCCGTCCCCTCGTGCGCCCGCGCCAGCCAGTACCGCAGCTCCTTGCGCTGCGGCTGCTCGCTGCGGCAGCGCATCAGCGCCGCCGAGAGCATCGGCTCGGCCTGCCCGTACATCTCCAGCCGGACCCGGGCCATCCCGCCGAACAGGCCCGCCTCGATGCCCAGCAGCGGATCGTCCACCAGCGGCTCGGTGTGCCGCACCAGCTGTTCCCAGTCCTTGACCAGGTAGGCCCGGCAGGCGTGCAGGAACCGCACCTGCGCGTCGGCGTCCACCGGCGGCAGCGCGGCCAGCGCCTGGTCCAGCTCGGGGACGTGCCGGCCGTCCAGCCAGTGCGAGGCGTGGGCCAGCAGCAGGTCCCGGCGGCTCTCCAGGACGGGCTGCACCCACCAGCCCAGCCAGTACCAGGAGTTCAGCGTCCGCCGGTGGCGGGCCCGCTGCTCCCCGAAGCGGTCGCGGTGGGCGTACATGCGCAATAACGCGTTCGTGGTGTCCACCCGGAGCGCGTGCAGGCCCAGCCATGCGTCGGCCATCGAGGGATCCAGTCGTACGGCCGCCCGGAACTCCTCCTCGGCCTGCGGATAGGCGCCCATGGTGCAGGCGTCCACCCCGCGCAGCCAGGCGAGTTCGGCCGGGGCGTGCGTGCCCGGCGTGCCGAAATCCATCACATCCCCCACAAGCCTGCCCCCGTGGTGCACAGCAACCCCCGCGTCGCGCCCGCGAGTTGTCCACTGCGCCGATGAAATCAGGGGTGCATCGTACCTGCGGCCACGCACCATACGTAGGGTGCGGCGGGCACCGGTCGGAGGCGCACCAGGGCCGCGCGAGGTGACTCAGGGTGAAGATTTCGGGGGGAGCGGGCCCGCGCGGAGCCGCTGCGGAACACCTCCGGGCAGAACGAAGCCCCCGATCACGGGGGAACAATCGGGGGCTCCGCGTCTGCTGCGGCCTGGAAAGACCGCGCATTCAGAACGTAAGGCCGGTGCGGGGCCCAGGTCAAGCAGGTCGGTGCAGGCCCGCTCGAGCGCGGTACGGGAGCGGCTCAGGCCCGGGGGAGGTCGTCACCCTCGGTCACGGAAGGGGCCCTTCCGGCGGTCGCATCCGTCCCGAAAGACCACTCGTATCCCGTACCGCTCTGGCGTACCAAAGCGTCGGCGAAGGGGCGCGAAGGATCATCCGAGAAGTGCGCGAGCTCCGCGCGCTCCCATCCGTCCCAGAAGTCGGAAAGTTCACTCCCGTCCCGGTTTCGTCCGCGTCCCCAGGACTGCGCACGCGGTGTCTCCATCCACAGCAGGCGCGCCAGATGCGGGCGCAGCGCCCGCCGGCCGGCGCCGACCCCCTCGATCAGCAGCACCGGCGCCGGCTCCAGCAGCCGCTGCGGGCCGAAGCGGCGCTCCACCCAGTCGTACGGGGCCCAGTGGGCCGGCCGCCCGGCGGCGAGCGGCTCCAGCACCTGCGCGCGCAGCCGCCCGGACCAGCCGAACAGCTCCTCGTGGGTGGCCACGTCGTCCAGGTGCAGCACCGGCGCCCCGCCCAGCGCCTCGGCGAGCCGTCCGGCGAAGGTGCTCTTCCCGGATCCGGCGTGCCCGTCGATGCCGATCAGCCGCACCGGGCCGAGGGAGGGCGGCAGGGCGGCGAGCTCGCGCGCGAGTGACTGAAGTGACTGCTGAGGCTCCACCCGGCCAGCGTAGGGCCCCCGCGGCGGCGCCCGGAGCGCGCGTCCGGCGCGCGGCCCCCCGCACGGCGCCCGGCGCCGTCCGCGACACGGGGCCGGGGCTTCGGTGCCCGGCGGGCGGGAACTGGAAGGGTGGGGAAGTCGACCCGCCGCACCGACCCTTGGGGGCCATGCCGATGACCGCACCCACACCACGCAGGGCCCTGCTGGCCCTCGCCCTCGCCGCCGCCACCGCGGTCAGCGTCCCCGGCGGCCGGGCCGCGGCGGGCGGGGGCCGGGCGGGGGGCGGGGCGCGCCCGCGCGCCGGCGCGCGCCCCCCCCCGCGCGGGGGGCCCAGAGAGGAGACCCCCCCCCCCCCCCCCC
>NZ_JBHYVA010000618.1:0-5206 GCF_042750055.1 Streptomyces sp. NPDC059456 | reverse complement strand
GGGTGGGTTTGGGGGGCGGCGGGGGGGGGGCCGTGGAGCGGGGGGCGGCCGGGGGGGGGGGCGCCGCGGGGGGCGGGGGGCCCGCCGGGGGTGAGGGGGGCCATGCGCAACACGCTAGCCCAGCTCCCTCAAAGGGGCGCGGGATTATTCGCGCCGCGCTCAAAGCAGGGCTTATGCTCGAAGGATGATCGAGGCACGTCATCTCCGGGTGCTGCGCGCCGTGGCCGGCACCGGATCCTTCTCCGCCGCCGCCCGCGAGCTCGGCTGCACCCAGCCCGCCGTCTCCCAGCAGATGAAGGCGCTGGAGCAGTCGGCCGGCACCCCGCTGCTCATCCGCGCCGGCCGCGAGATGCGGCTGACCCAGGCCGGCACGGCGCTGGTCCGGCACGCCGCCGGGATCCTCGCCGGGCTGACCGCCGCCGAGGAGGAGGTCGCGGCCATCGCCGGGCTGCGCGCGGGCCGGGTCCGGCTGGTGTCCTTCCCCAGCGGCAGCTCCACGCTGGTGCCGACCGCACTGGCCGCGATGCGCGCCGAGCACCCCGGCACCCGGATCTCGCTGGTCGAGGCGGAGCCGCCGCGGTCCGTGGAGATGCTGCGCGAGGGCGACTGCGACCTGGCGCTGGCGTTCCGGTACGGCGGGGCGGCCGGTTCGGCCGCCGAATGGGAGGACCTCGTCGTCCGGCCGCTGCTCACGGACCGGCTCGTCGGGCTGGTCCCGGAGGGCCACCGGCTGGCCGGGGCGGACCGGGTGGGCATGGCCGAGCTGGCCGACGAGCCCTGGATCGCGGGCTGTCCGCGCTGTCGCCGCCACCTGGTGGAGGTGTGCGAGGCGGCGGGCTTCACCCCCCGCATCGACTTCGCGACCGACGACTACCCGGCCGTGGTCGGCCTGGTCGGCGCCGGTCTGGGCGTCGCGGTGCTGCCGGAGCTCGCGGTGGAGTCCGTACGGGCCAAGGGTGTCAGCGCGGTGGCCGTCGAGCCGGCCGTGGAGCGGGAGGTCGTGGCCCTGACCCTGCCCGACCTGGCCCGGGTGCCGGCCGTGGCGGCGACGCTGGCCGAGCTGGAGCGGGCCGCCACGCGCTGACCGACCGCCGTACGGGAGCACGGCGGTTCGGCCGATCGCGTGACGTTCCGGTCCGGCATCCGGGCCCGGAAGGCTTGGTGAAACGTTCCTTCGTACGTTTCGGCGAACCCGCGGATCAGTGCGGCGGGAGGGGTCCGATCGTGCTCGAGGCGGGGATCAGGCGATGGCGTGCGCGTCCCATCAGCTCTTCGCGCTCATCCTCGGTGAGGCCGCCCCACACCCCGTAGGGCTCGCGGACGGCCAGTGCGTGCGCGGCGCATTCCGAGCGCACCGGGCATCTCATGCAGACCTCTTTAGCCGAGGCCTCGCGCG
This sequence comes from Streptomyces sp. NPDC059456, assembly GCF_042750055.1. Taxonomy (NCBI): domain Bacteria; kingdom Bacillati; phylum Actinomycetota; class Actinomycetes; order Kitasatosporales; family Streptomycetaceae; genus Streptomyces; species Streptomyces sp. NPDC059456. The sequence continues at coordinate 3,810 of NZ_JBHYVA010000618.1, read as the reverse complement.
CACTCCTGGCCGCGCCCCGCTCGCCTTCCGGGTGGAAGAAGAGGGAGCTGTCGACCCCCCGGCAGGCGGCCAGCAGCTGCCAGTCCCAGAGGTCGGCGTTCGGTCCGGGGAGGCGGGAGAAATCTGCCATGGGTAGTCCTCTTGGTGCCGGTACTGAGACGGATACGGTCCAAGTCTCCACACCTACTGTCGTAGTAGATGTAAATATGACTCATTGGGAATCTAGCCTCAGACACGTGCCAAACGGAAGAAAAGCCGCCAAATAGGGCATAGCTCCAGATGGAGGACACGCGGAGAGTGGCGTCCGCGTCGTGATCGCTTCCTCACGTAGAGTGCCGAAGGTGTCCGTCCGACCCGTAACTCTTTCGAGTGACCATCGTTGAGAGTGCGAAGGCGGTTGAACCAAGAAGTTCCCGGACAGGTGTCCGAGGGCATCGACCGCACAGGTGACGATACGTACCAGCCTGGAGGCTCAAGGTGACGCGCATCAGCAGCTGCGGAGGGCGGTCATGACTTCCGTCCTCGTCTGCGACGATTCCCCGCTTGCCCGAGAGGCGCTCCGTCGCGCGGTTGCCACCGTGCCCGGCGTCGAGCGTGTGACGACGGCTGCCAACGGCGAGGAAGTCCTCCGCCGCTGGGGTGCCGACCGCTCCGACCTGATTCTGATGGATGTACGGATGCCGGGGCTCGGCGGTGTGGAGACGGTGCGCCGGCTGCTCTCGGCCGACCCGGGCGCCCGCATCATCATGCTGACGGTCGCCGAGGACCTGGACGGGGTGGCCCTCGCGGTCGCCGCCGGCGCCCGGGGCTACCTGCACAAGGACGCCTCGCGCGCCGAACTGCGGGCCACGGTCACCCAGGCGCTCGCCGACCCGACCTGGCGACTGGCCCCGCGCCGGCTCCGCTCGGCCGAGATGGGCGCCGCGCCCACGCTCACCGCGCGCGAGATCCAGGTCCTGGAGGGCATGAGCCACGGCCGGTCCAACGCGGAGATCGGGCGCGAGCTCTTCCTCTCCGAGGACACGGTCAAGACGCACGCCCGCCGGCTGTTCAAGAAGCTGGGCGCCTCGGACCGGGCGCACGCCGTGGCGCTCGGGTTCCGCTGGGGCCTGGTCCGCTGACCGTGAGCCCGCAGACCGGACGCTGAGAGCGGTCCCGTCCGCCACCGGCGGGCGGGGCGGCAGGCCGCAGCCGTCGGCCGCGGCCCAGCCCCGGCCCCGGTCCGGTCCGACCCGGTCCGGCCCGTCCCGGGCCCGGCCCGTCAGAACCGGCCCGTCCGCTCCCGTCCCGCCGTATCCGGTGCGTACCCGGGGATGGGCGGGGCACAATCGGGGGACGTGTCGCTTCGCGCGCGATGCCGCATGCTTGAGGTGTGGCGCATTTTCTGGGATGGGGCCTCGGGGAGTACTCGGTCGAGCGGGAGGGGAGGGTGCAGTGACGAGTTCAGGCGCACCCGCTCATAACGCTTCGACGCACAACACGGGCCGTGGTGCCGCGAATGCTCCGGCGCCAAGGCACCATGGATTGATGCGCGACGACGAGACCCCGGGGGCACCCGCGGTCACAGGCTCCACCGGCGCCGCCAAAGGCGGCAGCGCCGGGGCCGTCAGCGCGCTCGTACGCCGTGCGGTCGACGGCGACGAGCAGGCGACGCACGACCTGCTCGCCTTCGTGCACCCCCTGGCCATCCGTTACTGCCGCACCCGGCTCTCCCGGCTCCCGGGGGACGCCCGCCATTTCGTCGAGGACCTCGCGCAGGAGGTCTGCGTCGCCGTCCTGATGGCGCTGCCCCGGTACCGCGACACGGGCCGGCCCTTCGAGGCCTTCGTCTTCGCCATCGCCGCGCACAAGGTCGCCGACCTCCAGCGGGCCGCCATGCGGCACCCGGGGAGCACGGCCGTGCCCTCCGACGAGATGCCCGAACGGCCGGACGACTCGCTGGGCCCCGAGGAGCGGGCGCTGCTGAGCAGCGATGCCGCCTGGGCCAAGAAGCTGCTGGCCAACCTTCCGGAGAACCAGCGCGAGCTGCTCGTGCTGCGGGTGGCGGTCGGGCTGACCGCCGAGGAGACCGGGCAGATGCTCGGGATGTCCCCCGGCGCGGTCCGGGTCGCCCAGCACCGGGCGCTCAGCCGGCTGCGCGCGCTCGCCGAGCAGTAGAAACCGGTGGGCCGGATTCCGTCGGCGATCAATAGGAGGAAGCCACGAAACTTGGCCTTGGGCCAGCTCGTGGAATGAGACGCGCCGCGATCCCGTTAGCATGGAGACCCGCGCTGAGCAAGACCATTGGGAAGGTGTCATGACCGCCGACGGAGTGCCCGACAAATTCGCCACGCTCGGACTGACCTACGACGACGTGCTGCTGCTGCCGGGCGCGTCGGACATGGCTCCGGACGAGATCGACACCTCCTCCCTCATCTCCCGCAACGTGCGGGTGAACGTCCCGCTGCTGTCGGCGGCCATGGACAAGGTCACCGAGGCCCGCATGGCCATCGCGATGGCCCGGCAGGGCGGCGTCGGCGTCCTGCACCGCAACCTGTCGATCGCCGACCAGGCCAACCAGGTCGACCTGGTCAAGCGCTCCGAGTCCGGCATGGTCACCGACCCGATCACGGTGCACCCCGACGCGACGCTGCGCGAGGCCGACGAGCTGTGCGCGAAGTTCCGCATCTCCGGCGTCCCGGTCACCGACCCCGCCGGCAAGCTGCTCGGCATCGTCACCAACCGCGACATGGCCTTCGAGTCGGACCGCAGCCGCCAGGTGCGCGAGGTCATGACCCCGATGCCGCTGGTCACCGGCAAGGTCGGCATCTCCGGCGTGGACGCCATGGAGCTGCTGCGCCGCCACAAGATCGAGAAGCTTCCGCTGGTCGACGACGCGGGCATCCTCAAGGGGCTCATCACGGTCAAGGACTTCGTCAAGGCCGAGAAGTACCCGAACGCCGCCAAGGACAAGGACGGCCGCCTCCTGGTCGGCGCCGCGGTCGGCGTCGCCGGCGACGCGTACGACCGTGCCCAGGCCCTGATCGAGGCGGGCGCCGACTTCATCGTCGTCGACACCGCCCACGGCCACTCCCGCCTGGTCGGCGACATGGTCGCCAAGATCAAGTCGAACTCCTCCGTCGACGTCATCGGCGGCAACGTCGCCACCCGCGACGGCGCCCAGGCGCTGATCGACGCCGGCTGCGACGGCATCAAGGTCGGCGTCGGCCCCGGCTCCATCTGCACCACCCGCGTCGTCGCCGGCATCGGCGTTCCGCAGGTCACCGCCATCTACGAGGCCTCCCTCGCCGCGAAGGCGGCCGGCGTCCCCGTGATCGGCGACGGCGGCCTCCAGTACTCCGGCGACATCGCCAAGGCGCTCGTCGCGGGCGCCGACACGGTGATGCTCGGCTCGCTGCTCGCGGGCTGCGAGGAGTCCCCCGGCGAGCTGCTCTTCATCAACGGCAAGCAGTTCAAGTCGTACCGCGGCATGGGCTCGCTCGGCGCCATGCAGTCCCGCGGCGACCAGCGCTCCTTCTCCAAGGACCGCTACTTCCAGGAGGGCGTCGGCGGCGACGACAAGCTCATCCCCGAGGGCATCGAGGGCCAGGTCCCGTACCGCGGCCCGCTCTCCGCGGTCGTGCACCAGCTCGTCGGGGGCCTGCGCCAGTCGATGTTCTACGTCGGCGGCCGCACCGTGCCGGAGCTCCAGGACCGCGGCCGCTTCGTCCGCATCACCAGCGCTCCTTCTCCAAGGACCGCTACTTCCAGGAGGGCGTCGGCGGCGACGACAAGCTCATCCCCGAGGGCATCGAGGGCCAGGTCCCGTAC
>NZ_JBHYVA010000617.1:0-5221 GCF_042750055.1 Streptomyces sp. NPDC059456 | reverse complement strand
CCCTCGACCTGCTGCTCCGCGGCGCCCCGGCGGGCCCCGCTTGGACGTTGCTGTGCGCCGCTGTCATCGCCGCCGAAGTGGCCCTGGACGCCGCCGCCGCCCGGCTGACCGGCGAGGTCGACGGCCGCTCCACCGGCCGGCTGCGCCGGCTCGGGCTCGCCCGGCTGCTGCGGGCGGCCCCGCACCACGCCGCCCGTCACGCCCCGGGCGAAACCGCCGCGCGGCTGACCGCACACGCCACGGAGGCCGGGAAGGTCCCGGCCGCCGCCGCGCACGCCGCCGCGGCGCTGCTGCCGCCGCTCGGCGCGGTCACCGCCCTCTTCCTCATCGACCTGTGGACGGCACTCGCGTTCCTCCTGGGCGTTCCGTTCCTGGTGCTCCTGCTGCGGGCCTTCGCCCGCGACAGCCACGCCAGCATCGCCCGCTACCAGCAGGTCCAGCTCGAGACCGCCGGCCGGCTGGCCGAGGCACTGGCCGGGGCGCGCACGATCGCCGCCGCCGGCACCGCGGAGCGCGAACGCGCCCGGATCCTCGCCCGGTTGCCCGAGCTCGCCGCCGAGGGCAGGCGGATGTGGCAGGTCTACGGCTCCACCACCGCCCGGTCCGCGGCCCTGATGCCGATGCTCCTGTACGCGGTCCTCGCCGTCGGCGGCCTGCGCCTGGCGGCCGGGGCCATCGGGGTCGGCGAACTCCTCGCCGCGGTGCGGTACGCGGGCCTCGCGGCCGGGATCGGAGCCGTCACCGGCGGCCTCGCGGCCGTGGTCCGCGGCCGGTCCGCGGCCCGGCGGACCGCCGCCCTGCTGACCCTGCCCGTACTCGCCCACGGGCGGGCGCAGTTGCCGGAGGGCGGACCCGGCACCCTGGAACTGCAGGGCGTCCGCGTCGTGCGCGGCGCGGCCACGGTCCTGCACGACATCAGCCTGGTGATCCCCGGAGGCACCACGGTGGCCGTGGTGGGCCGTTCGGGCGCCGGGAAGACCCTGTTCGCCGCCGTGGCCGGCCGGCTCACCGACCCCGACGCGGGCCGGGTGCTGCTGGACGGCGTGCCCCTGCCGGAACTGACCGCCGAAGCCCTGCGCCGCGACGTCGGGTACGCCTTCGACCGGCCCGTGCTGCTCGGGGACACGGTCGGCGATGCGGTCGCCTTCGGCGCGGGTCCCGGACCCGGCCCGCAAGCGGTGCGTGCCGCGGCCCGTGCGGCCGGCGCCGATCCGTTCGTACGCCGCCTGCCGCACGGGTACGGCACGCCCCTCGCCGACGCCCCGATGTCCGGCGGGGAGGTCCAACGCCTCGGGCTGGCCAGGGCGTTCTGCCACGCGGGCCGGCTCCTCGTCCTGGACGACGCCACCTCCAGCCTCGACACCGTCACGGCCCGCGAGGTGGAGCGCGCCCTCGCCCGCGAGATCCGGCCGGGCACCCGGATCGTGGTCGCGCACCGCCTCTCGTCCGCGGTCCGGGCCGACCTCGTCGTCTGGCTGGAGGAAGGGCGGGTGCGGGCGAGAGGCACCCACCGTGAGCTGTGGCGGGGCGACCCCGCCTACCGGGCGGTGTTCGCCGCCGGGGCGGAAGGGGACGCGGAACGGGACGCCGGACCGGTCGCCGGACCGGACGCAGGAACGGACGCAGGAACGGACGCCGGACCGGACGCAGGAACGGACGCAGGACGGGACACGGAACGGGAGGCGGCGCGATGACGGTGACCGGGGGAGTGGTCCGGGGCCGGGTCGCCCCCGAGGGCCGGCGGTTCCTGCGCGGCCACAAGGGCGCCCTCGGACGACTGGCCGCCTGGTCCCTGCTGGAGTCCGCGCACACCTTCCTCGGCGGCTACGGCGTGGCCCGCGCCCTCGACGACGGCTTCCTCGCCGGCCGCACCGCCACCGGCCTCGGCTGGCTGGCCGCGGCCGGGGCCGGGGCGCTCCTCGGCGCCTTCGCGCTGCGCGGGGTGTTCGCCGGACTCGCGGACCTGGTGGAGCCGCTGCGGGACGGCCTGGTCCGGCGGGCGGTGCGGCAGGCACTGGACCGGGCGGTCGCCGACCCGGCGGGCGCCGGGGACACGGGCGCGGTGTCCCGGCTGACCCAGCAGACGGAGATGGCCCGGGACTCCTTCGCGGGCCTCGTCCTGACGGCGCGTTCGTTCGTCTTCACCGCCGTGGGCGCCTTCGCCGGCATGGCGGCCCTCGCGCCCGTGCTGCTGCTGGTCGTGCTGCCGCCCCTGCTGCTGGGCGCGGCCGCCTTCCTGGCCACGCTCCGCCCCATGGCCGCCGTACAGCGCCGGTCCCTGGACACCGACGAGGCGCTGGCGGACCGGGTGGGGCAGCTGGCCGAGGGCCTGCGCGACATCGCCGCCTGCGGCGGACAAGGTGCGGCGCAGGACCGGGTGGAGCCGCTGATCGCCGCCCAGGAGCGGCTGGCGGGCACCCTCGCCGGCTGGGCGGCCCTGCGCACCCTCGCCCTGGGGACGGCGGGCCGGCTGCCGGTGATCGCCCTGCTCGCCGCGACGCCCTGGCTACTGGGCCGGGGGATCACCGCCGGGACGCTGGCCGGCGGCCTCACGTACCTGGTGCAGGCCCTGCTGCCCGCCCTCAACTCGCTGATGACCGCACTGGGATCCGCCGGGACCCGGCTGCTCGTGGTCCTCGAACGCTTCACCGCGGCGCCGCCGCACCCGGCCGGCGACCGCGCGCCGAAGCCGCGGCCGTCCGGGCCGTCCGGGCCGTCCGGGCCGTCCGGGCCGTCCGCGCCGTCAGTCCGGCCGAGCGCCGCCGCGGCCGAACTCCGGGGCGTCACCTTCGCCTACGGCCCCGGCGCGGCTCCCGTGCTCGACGGCCTCGACCTGGTGGTGCGCCCGGGGGAGCACCTCGCGGTCGTCGGGCCCAGTGGCATCGGCAAGTCCACGCTCACCGCGCTGCTCGCCGGAACGCTCTCCCCCGACGCGGGAGCGGTCCTCGTCGACGGCGCGGCCGCCCGCCGGGAACCGGGGGCCACCGGACCGGACCCGCGGCGGACCCTGCTGCCGCAGCAGGCCTACGTGTTCACCGGCACCGTGCGGGAGAACCTGACCCACCTCGCCGCCGCCCCCGGTGCCACCGGGCCCGGGGACGCCCGCGTGCGGGGCGCCGTCCGGGCCCTGGGGCTGGACGGGCTGGTGGAGCGGCTCGGCGGCCTGGACGCCGAGGTGTCGCCCCGGCTGCTGTCGCGGGGCGAGAGCCAGCAGCTCGCGCTCGCCGCCGCCTACCTCTCGCCCGCTCCGCTGCTGCTGCTCGACGAGGCCACCTGCCACCTGGACCCGGGCGCCGAGGCGCGTGCCGAACGCGCCCTGGCGGAGCGTCCCGGCACCCTCGTCGTGGTCGCCCACCGCGTCTCGTCGGCGGCGCGCGCCGACCGGGTCCTGGTCCTCGACGGGACCCGGGCCGTCTGCGGCACGCACGGGGAACTCGTCGCCGGGTCGCCCCTGTACCGCGAGCTGGTGGGGAGGTGGAACCGGGCCGCGGACGAGTGAGACGGCGGGCGGGCCCGTCCGCGGCGCCCGCGGGTCACACCCAGCCGGCCCGCCGCGATATCCGTATCGCGTCGATGAGGTTGCGCGCGCCGGTCTTGCGGGTCGCCGCGGCCATGTAGTTGCGCACCGTCCCGCTCGCCAGGTGCAGCGTGCGGGCGATCTCGGCGATCGAATCGCCCTCCGCGGCCCGGCTCAGCACGCTGAGTTCCCGCGGGCTCAGCGGCAGCGGATCGGCCTCCATGAACGCCGAAGCCAGCGAGGCGTCGATGAACCGTTCCCCCGCGGCGACCTTGCGGACCGCCCGTACGAGCCGCCCCGGCGAGCCGTCCTTGTCGACGAATCCGCGCGCCTCGGCCCGGAAGGCCCGGTGCAGCAGCCCCGGCGCACCGGCCGAGGCGAGCACCAGGACCGTCGACGGGGGTGCGAGGACCAGGCGGTCCGCGCGCGCGCCGTCGGCGAGGACGGCCGTCGTTCCCGGACAGTCGAGGTCGACGACCGTCACGTCTGGTCGTAACGACTCGGCCTGGCGTGCCGCGGCCCGCCAGCCGGCCGACGTGACCTCGAACGGCCCTTCGGATCTGAGCAGGGCGGCCAGGGCGGACCTGACCAGGCTGACGCTGTGCAGGACGAGTACCTTCGTCATCGTGTGCGCTCCTCGGTAGACGTACCAACGGCACCACGGGTGCCCCCGTAGCGGGCCGATGGAACGTCACTGCGGGGGGCGTTCAGGGGCGCACGGCCAAGTTGGCCGAGATTCCCACGGATCGAGCCTCCGATCGGCGGGTTACCCCCTTGAGCGGCCGGAACCTTTCTGCCCGGCCGCCGCCGGCCGGCCCTTCTCATACCTCGCGCCAGCGGGCCGAAGCCCCGGAGAACACCCCGAAGAGCATCAGCCCGACGGCGACCGCGACCAGCAGCCACGGCCCCGCCGCGGTGGCGGCGAACGCCCTCAGGGTGTCGTCGACGCCCTTCGCCTGCGCGGGGTCGTAGCGCACCGCGGCGTACACGACGAACCCGCCGGCCGCCGCGAACACGGCGCCGCGGGCCAGGCCGCCGCCCACGCCGAGGAAATCGACGGCCCTGCGTCCCCACGCGGGGACCCCTCCCATGGCGAGGTGCCTGCGGAAGGTGCGCCGCGCCGCCTGCACCGCGATGACCGCGCCCGCGACGGCGATCCCGAGCCCTGCCGCACCCACCAGCCACTGGCCGGCGGGCAGGTCCAGCGCCCTGGCCGTCACATCGCGCGACTGCTCGTCCCCGGAGCGCCCGCCGCCGCCCGCCGCGAACGACAGGACGGAGCAGGCGACGACGGCGTAGAAGACCGTCCGGCCCGCCGAGGCCAGCCGCTTCCCGGGCTTGTCGCCGTCCGCACCGGCCGCGCCGAACACCGCCTCCGACAGGCGCCACAGCACCATGCAGACGAGCCCGACGCCGACGGCCCGGACGAGGACGCCGCCGTGGGGCTCGTGCACCAGCTCGCGCAGGGCGCCCTGGCGGTCGGCCTCCTCGTTCCCGCCGTCACCGGAGGCCACGCGCAGGGCCAGCATCCCGATCAGCACGTACAGCACCCCGCGCGTGAGCAGACCGCAGCGGGCCGTGACCTCCCGGAGCCCCCCGCCGCGGGGGGGGGCGGGGGCCCCCCCCCCCCCCCACCCCCCCCCCCCACCCCGCCCCCCCCCCCCCCCCCCCCCCCCCCGCCCCGCCCCCCCCCCCCCCAGGACA
>NZ_JBHYVA010000616.1:0-5229 GCF_042750055.1 Streptomyces sp. NPDC059456 | reverse complement strand
GCTTTGGGTCTCGTGGGATCGGTGTTGTGTTTATGAGACAGAGCCGGGCCGCCCCGCTGCGTGCGGGGCCTTCGGCCGCGCGGCGCACGCTTCGGGGGCGCCAGCCGACACAATGGACCGGTGAGTACCACCAGCCTTCCCACGCCCGACCGCGCCGCCGAGCTCCGCACGGCCCTGCTCGCCGCCGGTTTCACCGCCGACGGCCTGCTCGACCTGCTCGGCGCCCCCGCCTACGCCGCACTGGCCCGCAGCGAGACGGTCCCCGCCCTGCGCGCCACGCGCGGCCGCGGCGACGGCCCGCTCGCGAGCCTGGTCCGGCTGTTCCTGCTCCAGCAGCCGGAGCCGTACGCGCACGCCGCCGCGGCGCTGCCCGTCGAAGCGGCGCTGGCCGACGGCTGGCTGCGGCGGGAGGAGGGCGCCGACGGCGGGGACACGGTGTACGCCGCCGTCGACGTGCGCCCGTACGGCGGCCCCGACGGCGAGGACTGGTTCATCGTCTCCGACCTCGGCTGCGCGGTCGGCGGGGCCGGCGGGATCGGCAGCCGCGAGGAGGGCGTGGTGCTCGGCGTCGGCGGGGCGTCCACGACGCTGGCCGGGATCACCGTCCGCACCCCGGTCGGCAGCGCCCTCGACCTCGGCACCGGATCCGGCATCCAGGCCCTGCACGCGGCACAGCACGCCACCCGCGTCACCGCCACCGACGTCAACCCCCGGGCCCTGGAGTTCACCCGCCTGACGCTGGCGCTGTCCGGCGCCCAGGAGGCCGAGCTGCTCCTCGGGTCGCTGTTCGAGCCGGTGGGCGGGGCCACGTACGACCTGATCGTGTCGAATCCGCCGTTCGTGATCTCTCCCGGCGCCCGGCTGACGTACCGCGACGGCGGGATGGGCGGCGACGACCTGTGCCGGACCCTGGTCCAGGAGGCCGGCGCGCACCTCAACCCGGGCGGGTACGCGCAGTTCCTCGGCAACTGGCAGCACGTGGAGGGCGAGGACTGGCACGACCGGGTCCGCGCCTGGGTGCCGCGCGGCTGCGACGCGTGGATCGTGCAGCGTGACGTACAGGACGTCACGCAGTACGCGGAACTGTGGCTGCGGGACGCGGGCGACCACCGCACCGACCCCGCCGAGTACGCCCGCCGGTACGAGGACTGGCTGGACGAGTTCGAGGCCCGCAAGACCAAGGCCGTCGGCTTCGGCTGGATCACCCTGCGCCGCAGTGACGCGGCCGAGCCGTCGGTCGTGGTCGAGGAGTGGCCGCACTCGGTGGAGCAGCCGCTCGGCGACGCGGTCGTCGCCCACTTCGCCCGGCAGGACTACCTGCGGGACCACGACGACGCGGCCCTGCTGGAGGCCCGTTTCGTCCTGGCGGCGGAGGTCGTCCAGGAGCAGGTCGGCGCGCCCGGCGCGGAGGACCCGGAGCACGTGGTGCTGCGGCAGAACCGCGGGATGCGGCGTGCGACCAAGGTCGACACGGTCGGGGCGGGTTTCGCGGGAGTGTGCGACGGCTCACTCACGGCGGGCCGGATCCTGGACGCGATCGCGCACCTGGTGCAGGAGGATCCGGTGGTCCTGCGGGACCGGACCCCGGAGTCGATCCGGGTGCTGGTCGAGCAGGGGTTCCTGGAGCCGGCCGAGGGCTGACCGCGCTCCGCCGGCGCCGCCGGGACCCTGCCGGCACCCCTTCGGCAGACCCGTCCGCGGCAGCCGGACCGTGGCCGAATCCGTGATGTAACCCGGGGTTCGCGCGCCGTTTCCCCCAGGCTGTCAGGCTCCCGTTCGAAGGGACGGCCGAGGGCCGGCGACGGGATCCGGGGGGGACCCCGTACGAGGCCCCGGGAGTGGCCGGAGGGTAAGGGGGGAACGGCATGGAGAGCGGTCCGGGGATCTTTGCGGGGGCCGTCTTCCTGCTGTTCGGGGCCGCTCTGCTGGGCTGGACGGGGGCGTGCGCCCTGCGCCGCGCGCCAGTGGCCGAGGGTGTGCGCCCCGTCGTGGCCGTTCCGCTCGTCCTGGCCGCCTCGGGAGCGTGCCTGGCGCTCGGCGTGTGGTGCCTCGCCCGCCTCTGATCGGCGGCTCCTCCACCGGCGCTCCGGCGGCCGCGGGCCCTGGTCGGAAACAGGACGTCAGGCGGGGTGCGGGGGCGGGGCCAGACGGCCCCCTGGCCACCCGGCCCGGTGATCGCGACGGGTCCGGCGCGGTATCCGGGCGGCAGAAATGGCACTTGTCGGGTTACCGTTCGAGTGGCCGTTGCGGGCTTCCGCCGTTTGACACGGGGGCGGGTTGTACCGTCACACTCCGCAGCGTCGCCGTACCGCGACCGAGTGCCGACCGGAGAGAAGAGCCAAGTTGTCCCCGACTAGCGAGACCGCAAAGGGCGGCCGCCGACTCGTCATCGTCGAGTCCCCTGCCAAGGCGAAGACGATCAAGGGCTACCTCGGCCCGGGATACGTCGTCGAGGCGAGCGTCGGGCACATTCGCGACCTCCCGAACGGCGCCGCCGAGGTCCCCGACAAGTACACGGGCGAGGTCCGCCGCCTCGGCGTCGACGTCGAGCACGACTTCGCGCCGATCTACGTCGTCAACGCCGACAAGAAGGCCCAGGTCAGGAAGCTCAAGGAGCTGCTGGCCGAGTCCGACGAACTCTTCCTCGCCACCGATGAGGACCGCGAGGGCGAAGCCATCGCGTGGCACCTGCAGGAAGTCCTCAAGCCCAAGGTCCCCGTCCACCGGATGGTCTTCCACGAGATCACCAAGGACGCGATCCGCGACGCCGTCGCCAACCCGCGCGAGCTCAACCAGCGCATGGTCGACGCGCAGGAGACCCGCCGCATCCTCGACCGCCTCTACGGCTACGAGGTCTCGCCGGTCCTGTGGAAGAAGGTCATGCCGCGCCTGTCGGCCGGCCGTGTCCAGTCCGTGGCCACCCGTCTCGTCGTCGAGCGGGAGCGCGAGCGCATCGCCTTCCGCTCCGCCGAGTACTGGGACCTGACCGGAACCTTCTCCACCGGCCGCGCCGGCGACGCCTCCGACCCCTCGACCCTGGTCGCCCGCCTGAACACGGTGGACGGCAAGCGGATCGCGCAGGGCCGCGACTTCGGCTCGAACGGGCAGCTCAAGAGCGAGGTCCTGCACCTCGACGAGGCGAACGCCCGGGCACTGGCCGCCGCGCTGGCGGACACCTCGTTCGCCGTCCGCTCGGTCGAGTCCAAGCCGTACCGCCGCTCCCCGTACGCCCCGTTCCGCACGACGACGCTCCAGCAGGAGGCCTCGCGCAAGCTCGGCTTCGGTGCGAAGGCGACGATGCAGGTGGCGCAGAAGCTGTACGAGAACGGCTTCATCACCTACATGCGTACGGACTCCACCACGCTCTCCGACACCGCCGTGTCGGCGGCGCGGGCGCAGGTCACGCAGCTCTACGGGGCCGACTACCTGCCGGAGAAGCCGCGCGTCTACGCCGGCAAGGTCAAGAACGCGCAGGAGGCCCACGAGGCGATCCGTCCCTCGGGTGATCGTTTCCGCACCCCGGCCGAGACGGGTCTGACCGGCGACCAGTTCCGCCTGTACGAGCTCATCTGGAAGCGGACCGTCGCCTCCCAGATGAAGGACGCGACCGGAAACTCGGTCACCGTCAAGATCGGCGGCCGTGCCGCGGACGGCCGGGACGCCGAGTTCACCGCCTCCGGCAAGACGATCACCTTCCACGGGTTCATGAAGGCGTACGTCGAGGGCGCGGACGACCCGAACGCCGAGCTCGACGACCGCGAGAAGCGGCTGCCGCAGGTCGCCGAGGGCGACGCGCTGTCGGCCGAGGAGATCACGGCGGACGGCCACTCGACCAAGCCGCCGGCCCGCTACACCGAGGCCTCGCTGGTCAAGGAGCTGGAAGAGCGGGAGATCGGCCGCCCGTCGACGTACGCGTCGATCATCGGCACGATCCTCGACCGCGGGTACGTCTTCAAGAAGGGCACGGCGCTCGTGCCGTCCTTCCTCTCGTTCGCCGTGGTCAACCTGCTGGAGACGCACTTCGGGCGGCTCGTCGACTACGACTTCACGGCCAAGATGGAGGACGACCTCGACCGCATCGCGCGCGGCGAGGCCCAGTCCGTGCCGTGGCTGAAGCGGTTCTACTTCGGCTCGGAGGAAGCGTCGGAGGTCGTACCGGCCGACGGCGACCACCTCGGCGGTCTGAAGGAGCTGGTCACGGACCTCGGCGCGATCGACGCCCGGGAGATCTCCTCCTTCCCGGTCGGCGAGGGCATCGTGCTGCGCGTCGGCCGCTACGGGCCGTACGTCGAGCGCGGCGAGAAGGACGCGGAGGGCCACCAGCGCGCCGACGTGCCCGACGACCTGGCGCCCGACGAGCTGACGATCGGGTACGCGGAGGAGCTGTTCGCGAAGCCGAGCGGCGAGTTCGAGCTCGGCAAGGACCCGGTCAGCGGGAACGAGATCGTCGCCAAGGACGGCCGCTACGGCCCGTACGTGACGGAGATCCTGCCCGAGGACACGCCGAAGACCGGCAAGAACGCGGTGAAGCCGCGGACGGCCTCGCTCTTCAAGTCGATGTCCCTCGACACCGTGACCCTGGACGACGCGCTCAAGCTGATGTCCCTGCCCCGGACCGTGGGCGCGGACGCGGAGGGCGTGGAGATCACGGCCCAGAACGGCCGCTACGGCCCGTACCTGAAGAAGGGCACGGACTCGCGGTCGCTGGAGACCGAGGACCAGCTGTTCACGATCACGCTGGACGAGGCCCTCGCGATCTACGCGCAGCCGAAGCAGCGCGGCCGGGCGGCGGCCAAGCCCCCGCTGAAGGAGCTCGGCACGGACCCGGTCAGCGAGAAGCCGGTCGTCGTCAAGGACGGCCGCTTCGGGCCGTACGTGACGGACGGCGAGACGAACGCGACGCTGCGGCGGGACGACGACGTCGAGACGATCACGCCGGAGCGCGGCTACGAGCTGCTCGCGGAGAAGCGGGCGAAGGGACCGGCCAAGAAGACGGCGAAGAAGGCCGTCAAGAAGGCGCCCGCCAAGAAGGCCCCGGCGAAGAAGGCCACCACGGCCGCCAAGAAGACGGCGGCGAAGAAGACGACGACCGCGAAGGCGACGGCCGCGAAGAAGACCGTCGCCAAGAAGGCCACGGCGACGAAGGCGGCCGCCGCCGCCCCGGCTTCGGACGAGTAGACGAGCAGGAGACGGGCAGCCGTCGCCCGGGGCCCCGGCGTTTCCCCGCGG
>NZ_JBHYVA010000615.1:0-5234 GCF_042750055.1 Streptomyces sp. NPDC059456 | reverse complement strand
GCCCGCGCCCCATGCTTCGGGTTGGCCTTGTATACCCCGGGCCACCCCCGCACCAGTTCGGAGGCCAGCCCCTCCCGCTCGGTCATCTCGGCCGTGTCGTAGACGGAGGCCTTGACGGCCTCGACGGCCAGCGGCCCGCACGCGTTGACCTGCTCGGCGATCTCCAGCGCCGCCTCCAGCGCGCCCCCTTGCGGGACGACCCGCCCGACGAGTCCGATCCGGGCGGCCTCCTCGGCCGAGTAGGGGCGTCCGGTCAGCAGCATCTCCAGTGCGTGCGTCCGCGGGATCTGCCGGGGCAGCCGTACGGTCGAGCCGCCGATCGGGAACAGGCCGCGCTTGACCTCGAACAGCCCGAAGGTGGCGCCTTCGCCCGCGATCCGGATGTCCGTGCCCTGGAGGATCTCGGTCCCGCCGGCCACGCAGTAGCCCTCCACGGCCGCGATCACCGGCTTGCGCGGCCGGTGGTGGCGGAGCATCGCCTTCCAGTGCAGGTCGGGGTCGGCCTTCAGCCGGTCCCGGTACCGGTCGCCCGCCATCCCCTTGCCGGCCAGCGCCTTGAGGTCCATTCCGGCGCAGAAGTCGCCGCCCGCGCCGGTCAGGACCACGGAGCGGACCGTGTCGTCGGCGTCCGCCTCCAGCCATCCGTCGTAGAGCCCCACCAGCAGCGGCAGCGAGAGCGCGTTCTTCGCCTCGGGCCTGTTCATGGTGAGCACCAGCGTGGCGCCGTGGCGTTCCACCGTCAGGTGTTCGGTCCCACCCATTGCCGTCCTCCCGTCTCAAGACCTAGAACAGGTTGCAGGAGGGCAGGATGCAGTTCAATAGTTTTCTGACACCCAGTCAGATTTTTGGGCGACGCCCTTCCCACTTGGGCTGGGCGACGCTCTAATGACCGCCGGGCTGCACGGCCATGGCCCGGAAACGGGAAACCTCGGGGGTGAGGAGGAACGGTGGAGTACAACCTTGCCGACCTGTTCGAATCGGTCGTCGACGTGGTCCCGGACCGCGAGGCCCTGGTGTACGTGGACCACCCCGGCACCGGCGCCGAGCGCCGCCTGACGTACGCGGAGCTGGACGCCGCGGCGAACCGCATCGCGCACCACCTGCTGGACAGCGGGCTGACGGCCGGCGAGCACCTGGGCCTGCACCTCTACAACGGGATCGAGTACCTCCAGACCGTCCTGGCCTGCCTCAAGGCCCGTCTCGTACCGGTGAACGTCAACTACCGTTACGTGGAAGAGGAACTGGTCTACCTCTACAACGACGCCGATCTCGCCGCGCTGGTCTTCGAGGGCGAGTTCACCGGCCGGGTGGCCGCCGCCCTGCCGCAGACGCCGAAGCTGCGCCATCTGATCCGCGTCGGGCCCGCCCCCGAGGGCGCTCCGCAGCCGTCCGTCACCCCGGTCGCGTTCGCGGACGCCGAGGCGGCCGGTTCGCCCGGGCGCGGGTTCGCGCCCCGTTCCCCCGACGACCTGTTCATCATCTACACGGGCGGCACCACCGGCATGCCCAAGGGCGTCATGTGGCGCGCGGAGGACCTGTTCTTCGCCGGGCTGTTCGGCGGCGAACCCTCGGGCGAGCCGGTGAAGCGGCCGGAGGAGCTGGCCGAGCGGGTCGCGGCGAAGGGGGCGGGACTGACCTTCTTCCCCGCTCCCCCGCTGATGCACGGAACGTCGACGCTGACCTCGTTCATCGCCTTCAACTACGGCCAGCGGGTGGTCATCCACCGCAAGTACGCACCGGAGGAGGTGCTGCGCACCATCGAGAAGGAGAAGGTGTCGAGCGTCTCGCTGGTGGGCGACGCGATGCTCCGGCCGCTCATCGACGCCCTGAAGGGCCCGCTCAAGGGGACCGACCTGTCCTCGCTGTTCAGCGTCTCCTCATCCGGGGCGATCATGTCGGAGACGGTCCGGGCGGAGTTCCGGCGGCTCGCACCGAACGTGCTGCTGCTGAACAACTTCGGCTCCTCGGAGTCCGGTTCGAACGGCAGGGCAGCCGACGACTCGGGCCCGGAGAAGGGCTTCCGCCTCGTGGTCAACGACCGCACGCAGGTGGTGGACCCGGTGACGCACGAGCCGGTGCCGGTGGGCGTGCCGGGGCGGCTCGCGCAGCGCGGCCACGTCCCGCTCGGCTACTACAACGACGCGGCGAAGACCGCCGAGACCTTCTTCCGGAAGGGCGCCGAGCGGTGGGTGCTGCTCGGGGACATGGCGACGGTGGACGAGGAGGGCATCGTCACGGTCCTCGGGCGCGGCTCGCAGTGCATCAACACGGGCGGCGAGAAGGTGTACCCGGAGGAGGTGGAGCAGGCGCTGAAGTCCCATCCGGACGTGTACGACGCCCTGGTCGCGGGGGTGCCGGACGCGAAGTGGGGCAGTCACGTGGCGGCGGTGGTCCAGGTCCGCGAGGGCGCCCCCGAGCCCACGCTGGACGAGATCCAGCGCCACTGCCGCACCAGGCTGGCGGGATACAAGATCCCGCGGCAGCTGGTGGTGACGCCGGCCATCCAGCGCTCGCCGAGCGGCAAGGCGGACTACCGCTGGGCGAAGTCGGTGGCGACGGAGGCGGACGCGGCGCGCTGACCGCGCACGATCGCGGCAGCCGGCGGACTGGCCCGCTACGGACGGCGGGCGGGCCCGCTGCGGACGGCGGCGTGCGCCTCCCGGGTCCCGCCCAACGCCGCGCGGTCCGGGCGGCCGGACCGGCCGGAGCGGCCCCGTCCGCCGGTCAGGCTCCGGTGGCCAGGAAGCGCTCCACGCGTGCCGCGAACCACTGCGGGTCGTCCAGCCACGGGAAGTGCGCGCCGCCCGGCTGGACGTCCGCCACGCCCTGTGGGAAGAGCCCCGCGAGTTCGGCGGCGAGGCCGGCCGTCGGGTTGCTGTCCAGTTCCCCGGCCAGCACCAGCACCTCGCCCGTGACGCCGCGCAGGGCGGCCCGGGTGGCAGGCGGGTCGAAGGCGCCGGGGCCCGCGAAGGCGGCGCTCGCCGCCGCGTTCTTCTCGCGGTCGCTCGCGCCGATGTGGGCGCGCACCTCCTCGTCCCAGCGCCCGTAGGCGAGGGGCATCGTCTCGCGCCAGTGCGCCGGGGTGGGGGCGCCGCCGGCCTCCAGGATGCCGAGGATCCGCTCGTACGCGGCGACGGCCGTGTCGTACGGCTCGCCCCCCGCCCGCTTGCGGACCACCTCCAGGCGCTGCTCCGGGGTCGAGTCGAGGCCCACGGCCCAGCAGGTCGGGGTGATCAGGGCCAGGCGGCGCAGCCGGTCGGGGTGCGCGGCCGCGTACAGCTGGGCGAGGTTGCCGCCGGCGGAGTGGGCCAGTACGTCCATGCGGTCCAGACCGAGGTGGATCCGGAGCGCCTCGACGTCGGCGACCTGGTGGTCGACCCGGTAGGTGGACTCGTCCGACGGGACCGCGGAGTCGCCGGTGCCGCGCAGGTCGAGGAGGATCAGCCGGCGTCCGGCCGTCAGTCCGCCGAGGTCGCCCAGGTAGGCGGAGGCCCGCATGGCGCCGCCCGGGAGGCAGACGAGCGGTTCTCCCTCGCCCCGGACGTGGTAGGCGAGTGCGGTTCCGTCGTGGGTGTTGAAGATCGGCATGGGCCCATCCCATCATGCGATCACTCGTTCGAGTCATTGATTTAGCCGCCGGGCTGGGGCAATCTACCGAATGATCGGTCGGTTCTATGCGGGCCGGACCCGGGTCCAGGCTCGGGGCCGCGGCCCACGATGGGGTGACGGCATGACGGCGTACGGCGATGTCCACGACGACGGCGAGCGGCTGAGCGGCGACGAGCTGGCCGCGCTCCAGCTGAAGCGGCTGCGCGCCACCCTGAGCCATGCCTACGAGCGGGTGTCCCACTACCGGCAGGCCTTCGACAAGGCCGGCGTGCACCCCGACGACTGCCGCTCCCTCGCCGATCTGTCCCTCTTCCCGTTCACGACCAAGGCCGACCTGCGCGACCAGTACCCCTTCGGCATGTTCGCGGTGCCCCGTTCCGAGGTGCGCCGCGTCCACGCCTCCAGCGGTACGACCGGCCGCCCCACCGTCGTCGGGTACACCGACGGGGACCTGTCCACCTGGGCGGACGTCGTGGCCCGGTCCATCCGGGCGGCGGGCGGCAGACCGGGCCAGATGGTGCACATCGCGTACGGGTACGGCCTGTTCACCGGCGGGCTCGGCGCACACTACGGCGCGGAGCGGCTCGGCTGTACGGTCGTCCCCGCGTCCGGCGGGATGACCGACCGCCAGGTGCGGCTGATCCAGGACTTCCGGCCCGAGATCATCATGGTGACCCCCTCGTACATGCTGACGCTGCTGGACGAGATGGAGCGCCAGGGGATCGACCCGCGCGGCACCTCGCTGCGGACGGGCATATTCGGCGCGGAGCCGTGGACCGAGGAGATGCGCCGGGAGATCGAGCAGCGGCTCGGCATCGACGCGGTGGACATCTACGGGCTGTCCGAGGTGATGGGTCCGGGCGTGGCCCAGGAATGCGTGGAGACCAAGGACGGTCTGCACATCTGGGAGGACCACTTCTATCCGGAGGTCGTCGACCCGTTCACCGGTGAGGTGCTGCCGGAGGGCGAGTCCGGGGAGCTGGTGTTCACCTCGCTGACCAAGGAGGCCATGCCGATCGTCCGCTACCGGACCAGGGACCTGACCCGGCTGCTGCCGGGTACGGCTCGGCCGGCCTTCCGGCGGATGGAGAAGGTGACGGGCCGCAGCGACGACATGATCATCCTGCGGGGCGTCAATCTGTACCCGACGCAGATCGAGGAGATCCTGCTGCGCACGCCCGGCCTGGCACCGCACTTCCAGCTCCGGCTGACCCGTGAGGGCCGGATGGACGCCCTGACCGTACGGGTGGAGGCCCGCCGGGGGGCGGACGCCGGTCAGCGGAGGGCCGCGGCGGCCGCCGTGGTCCGCGCGGTCAAGGAGGGCGTCGGGGTCTCCGTGGCCGTCGAGGTGGTCGATCCGGAGACCCTGGAGCGCTCGGTGGGCAAGATCAAGCGGATGGTGGACCTCAGAGGAGCCGGGTAGCGCCGCGCAGGCCCGGGGCGGACGTCCCCCGGACGCCGAAACCACCCCTTCGGGCCTACTTCGGGGGCGCCTCCGGGAGCGGGCTGGCCCCTCCGGGTAGTCCATGAGGCGTGACCTCGATCTTCCGCCGGCTCCATGACCGGCTCCAGGCCTCCCCGGCCGGGCTGTCTTGGATCCGGGTTCGGGCGATGGAGCTCATGCA
>NZ_JBHYVA010000614.1:0-5241 GCF_042750055.1 Streptomyces sp. NPDC059456 | reverse complement strand
CCGCCGAGCCCGCCGCGGACCCGCTGTCCGGCGAGACCGCCGTCCTCACCGGCGGGGGGGGCCCGGCCCCCCCGCGCCCACCCCCCCCCCGCGCCCCGACGAGGCCGCCGGGCCGCCGGACACCGTACGGGGCGTGCCGGGCGCCCAGGAGGCCGCCGCGCGGGCGACCCGGCACCTGCTGGCCCGCCAGGACGCGGCCGGGTGGTGGAAGGGCGACCTGGAGACCAACGTCACCATGGACGCCGAGGACCTGCTGCTGCGGCAGTTCCTCGGGATCCGGGACGAGGCCACCACGCAGGCCGCCGCCCGCTTCATCCGGGGCGAGCAGGCCGCGGACGGCACCTGGGCCACCTTCCACGGCGGCCCGCCCGAACTCTCCGCCACCATCGAGGCGTACGTCGCGCTGCGGCTCGCCGGGGACGCGCCCGACGCCCCGCACATGGCCCGCGCCTCGGCCTGGGTCCGGGCCCACGGCGGGATCGCCGCCGCCCGCGTCTTCACCCGGATCTGGCTGGCCCTGTTCGGCTGGTGGAGCTGGGACCACCTGCCCGAACTCCCGCCCGAGCTGGTGTTCCTGCCGTCGTGGGTGCCGCTGAACATCTACGACTTCGGCTGCTGGGCCCGCCAGACCATCGTCCCGCTGACCGTGGTCTCGGCGAAGCGGCCCGTCCGCCCCGCCCCGTTCGCCCTGGACGAGCTGCACACCGACGCGCGGCGCCCGTACCCCGCCGTCCGCCCGGCGCCGCTGGCCAGCTGGGACGGGGCCTTCCAGCGGATGGACAGGGCCCTGCACGTCTACCGCCGGTTCGCACCGCGCCGGCTGCGCAGGGCCGCGATGAACACCGCCGCGCGCTGGATCATCGAACGCCAGGAGAACGACGGCTGCTGGGGCGGGATCCAGCCACCCGCCGTGTACTCCGTCATCGCCCTGCACCTGCTCGGGTACGACCTCGGACACCCGGTGATGCGGGCCGGCCTGGAGTCCCTGGACCGGTTCGCTGTGTGGCGCGAGGACGGTCCCCCCGGGCCCGACGGCCGGCCGGGCGGCCCCGTCCGGATGATCGAGGCCTGCCAGTCACCGGTCTGGGACACCTGCCTCGCCGCCATCGCCCTGGCCGACGCGGGCCTGCCGCCCGACCACCCGGCGCTGGTGAGGGCCGCCGACTGGATGCTCGACGAGGAGATCGTCCGCACCGGCGACTGGGCGGTGCGCAGGCCCGGACTCGCCCCCGGCGGCTGGGCGTTCGAGTTCCACAACGACACCTACCCCGACATCGACGACACCGCCGAGGTGGTGCTGGCCCTGCGCCGGATCCGCCACCCCGAGCCGGCCAGGGTCGAGGCGGCCATCGCCCGCGGGGTCTCCTGGAACCTCGGCATGCAGTCCGGGAACGGCGCCTGGGGCGCCTTCGACGCCGACAACACCAGCCCGTTCCCGAACCGGCTGCCGTTCTGCGACTTCGGCGAGGTCATCGACCCGCCGTCCGCGGACGTCACCGCCCACGTGGTGGAGATGCTCGCGGTCGAGGGCAAGGCGGCCGACCCGCGGACCAGGCGCGGCATCGCCTGGCTGCTCGCCGAACAGGAGCCCACCGGCGCCTGGTTCGGCCGCTGGGGCACCAACTACGTGTACGGGACGGGTTCGGTGGTCCCGGCCCTGACCGCCGCGGGCTTCGCCACGGGGCATCCCGCGATCCGGCGGGCCGTGCGCTGGCTGGAATCCGTACAGAACGAGGACGGCGGCTGGGGCGAGGACCAGCGCTCGTACAAGGACCCGGCCTGGGCCGGCAAGGGGGCGTCGACCCCCTCCCAGACCGCGTGGGCGCTGATGGCCCTGCTCTCCGCGGGGGAACGGGACGGCAAGGCCGTCGAACGCGGCATCGCGTACCTGGTCGAGACCCAGCTCGGGGACGGCTCCTGGGACGAGCCGCACTTCACCGGCACCGGCTTCCCCTGGGACTTCTCCATCAACTACCACCTGTACCGGCAGGTGTTCCCGCTCACCGCCCTCGGCCGCTACCTGTACGGGGAACCCTTCGCACCCGGGGAGGTCCGATGACCCGCGACGGGGCCGCCGCCGGGCCCGAACCGCCGGTCCCGCTCCTCGTCGCCTGCGCCCTGCGCATCGAGCAGGCGGCCCTGCGCAGCGGCGGCGGCCGCGGCGCCGCGCGCCCCGGACCCGGCTGCACCGTCCTGCGCACCGGCATGGGACCGCGCGCCGCCGAACGGGCGGTCGGCCGGGCGCTCGCCGCACCGGAACTGCGCCTGGCCCCCGTCCTCGCCACCGGGTTCTGCGCCGGGCTGGTCCCCGGCATGAGCCCCGGTGACCTCGTCGTCGCCGAGGAGACCCGCGATCCGCGGGGCACCGTGCCGTGCGAGGGCACCGCCCTGCTCGCCGAGGCACTGGCCCGGGCCGCGCCCGGCCGGACCGTGCACACCGGCGCACTGACCGGATCCGACCACGTCGTCCGCGGCCAGGAGCGCGCCCAGCTGCGCGCCACCGGCGCCATCGCGGTCGACATGGAGTCCGCGGCCACCCTGTGGGCGGCCGCCCGGGCCGCCCGGGCCGCCGGAAGCGGCCGGCACCGCCCGGTTGCGGCCGTCCGGGTGATCGTGGACGCTCCGGAGCACGAGCTCGTCCGCATCGGCACGTTGCGCGGTGGAATATCGGCCTTCCGCGTATTGCGTGCCGTACTGCCCGCGTTTTATGACTGGCACCGTTCTTTGCTGCTCCCCAGGAGGTGAGCCAGATGGCCATGCCACTGCGACAGTCCATCAGGGTCGGGACGTATCTTCTCGAACAGAAGCTCCGCAAGCGTGAGAAGTTCCCGCTGATCGTCGAGCTGGAGCCGCTCTACGCCTGCAATCTCGCCTGTGAGGGGTGCGGGAAGATCCAGCACCCGGCCGGCGTGCTCAAGCAGCGCATGCCGGTCGCCCAGGCCGTCGGCGCCGTCCTGGAATCCGGCGCTCCGATGGTGTCCATCGCGGGCGGCGAGCCGCTGATGCACCCGCAGATCGACGAGATCGTGCGGCAGTTGGTGGCCCGGCGGAAGTACGTCTTCCTGTGCACCAACGCGATGCTGCTCCGCAAGAAGATCGAGAAGTTCACGCCCTCGCCCTACTTCGCCTTCGCCGTGCACATCGACGGGCTGCGCGAACGGCACGACGAGTCGGTGGCCAAGGAAGGCGTCTTCGACGAGGCGGTCGCCGCCATCAAGGAGGCGAAGGGGCGCGGATTCCGGGTCACCACCAACTCCACCTTCTTCAACACCGACACCCCGCAGACGATCATCGAGGTGCTCAACTACCTCAATGACGACCTCAAGGTCGACGAAATGATGATCTCGCCCGCCTACGCCTACGAAAAGGCCCCCGACCAGGAACACTTCCTGGGCGTCGAACAGACCAGGGAACTCTTCCGGAAGGCCTTCGCGGGCGGAAACCGGCGGCGCTGGCGGCTCAACCACTCGCCGCTCTTCCTCGACTTCCTGGAAGGGAAAGTGGATTTCCCCTGCACCGCCTGGGCCATTCCGAATTACTCCCTCTTCGGCTGGCAGCGCCCCTGCTACCTGATGAGCGACGGCTACGTTCCGACGTACCGGGAGCTGGTCGAGGACACCGACTGGAGCAAGTACGGCCGCGGAAAGGACCCGCGCTGCGCCAACTGCATGGCGCACTGCGGCTACGAGCCGACCGCCGTCCTCGCCACCATGGGCTCCCTCAAGGAATCCCTGCGCGCCGCCCGCGAGACCGTCTCGGGGAACCGGGACAAGCAGTGACCGGCTTCGATCTCCGCGCCCTGCTCGACGAGCGGGGCGGGGAACGGTACGAGCTGCACGCGCGGCACCTCAACCACCAGCTGCCGCGCATGCTGCACACGATCGGCTTCGACAAGGTCTACGTACGGGCCGAGGGCGCGCACTTCTGGGACGCCGAGGGCAACGACTACCTGGACATGCTGGCCGGGTTCGGCGTGATGGGCCTGGGCCGGCACCACCCCGTGGTCCGCAAGGCCCTGCACGACGTCCTGGACGCGCAGCTCGCCGACCTGACCCGCTTCGACTGCCAGCCGCTGCCCGGGCTGCTCGCGGAGCGGCTGCTGGCCCACAGCCCGCACCTGGACCGCGTCTTCTTCGGCAACAGCGGCACCGAGGCCGTGGAGACCGCCCTGAAGTTCGCCCGGTACGCCACCGGGCGGCCCAGGATCCTCTACTGCGACCACGCCTTCCACGGGCTGACCACGGGCTCCCTCTCCGTCAACGGGGAGGGGGGCTTCCGGGACGGCTTCGCGCCGCTGCTGCCCGATACGAAGATCGCCCTCGGGGACCTGGCCGCCCTGGAACGGGAACTGGAACGGGGCGACGTCGCCGCCTTCGTCGTCGAACCCGTCCAGGGCAAGGGCGTGCTCGCGGCCCCGCCCGGATTCCTTCGCGCGGCGCAGGAGCTGCTGCACCGGCACAAGGCGCTGCTGATCGCCGACGAGGTGCAGACGGGACTCGGCCGGACCGGCGATTTCTATGCGTACCAGCACGAACCGGGCGTGGAGCCGGACCTGGTCTGCGTGGCCAAGGCCCTGTCGGGCGGCTACGTGCCGATCGGCGCGACCCTCGGCAAGGACTGGATCTTCAAGAAGGTCTACTCGTCCATGGACCGGGTGCTGGTGCACTCCGCCAGCTTCGGGTCCAACGCGCAGGCGATGGCGGCCGGGCTGGCGGTGCTCTCGGTCATGGAGGACGAGTCGGTGGTCGCGAACGCGCGCGCGACGGGCGACCTGCTGCGCGGCCGGCTCGCCGCGCTCGTGGACGAGTACGAGCTGCTCCACGAGGTCCGGGGGCGGGGCCTGATGATCGGCATCGAGTTCGGGCGGCCGTCCTCGCTGGGGCTGCGCGGCCGGTGGACGATGCTCCAGGCGGCCCGCAAGGGGCTCTTCGCGCAGATGGTCGTGGTGCCCCTGCTGCAGAAGCACCGGATCCTGACGCAGGTGTCGGGGGACCGCCTGGAGGTCATCAAGCTCATCCCGCCGCTGATCGTGGACGAGGCGGACGTCGACCGGTTCGTCGCGGCCTTCCGCGACGTGATGGACGAGGCGCACGGCGGGGGCTCGCTGATGTGGGACTTCGGCAGGACGCTGGTGAAGCAGGCCGTCGGCGGCGGCTGACGGCTGCCCGGATCCCTTCCGGCCCTGGGCCCTGCGTCGGTTAGGGGCCCGCCCCCGACCACAGCCCGCCCCCCCGGGGGGTG